>NZ_JBHTAC010000004.1:0-267377 GCF_042663325.1 Catellatospora aurea | reverse complement strand
CACAGGTGGCGACATTCGCTGGCCACCAGTGGCGACCTCACGATGGCCGTTGACAGAAGGACTGCTCCCACTGGGGATGGGCGGGATCGGTCTTCGACCAGCGGTAGCGGACCCGGATCTGGGTGCCTTCCCAGACGTCGTCGCACTCGAACGTGCCGACGGGTCCGTCGAAGCGGCCGACCACCGGCTCGTCGAGCAGGCCGGCGCTGTTCTTCGAGGCCCACCAGATGCGCCACACCTGCTCGTCGGGGTGGAACAGGCGCAGCGTGAGGCCCTCGAAGCCCCGTTCCGGGGCCCGCAGCACGTCGAAGACGCCGGTGCCGTCGAGCAGCACCTGGCAGTCGAGGGTCGCGTCGAACTCGTACCACTCGTCGCAGCCCGCGAGCGCCTTGACCAGCCGCCGCTGGACGGTGTCCCAGGAGCCGGCGAGGAAGTCGAAATCAGTGTTCGTCATGCGGGAGACGCTAGGGGCGTACCCCTGACATGTTCTGTCAGTGCCCGGCGGCAGACTTCCCGACATGCGCGCCGACCGTCTGCTGTCCATCGTCCTGCTGCTGCAGAGCCGCGGCCGGCAGACCGCGCACCAGCTCGCCGCCGAGCTGGAGGTGTCGGTCCGCACCATCTACCGCGACATGCAGGCGCTGGGCACCGCCGGCATCCCCGTCTACGGCGACACGACCGGCTACGGGCTGGTCGACGGCTACCGCACCCAGCTCACCGGGCTGACCGCCGCCGAAGCCCGCGGCCTCGTGTTCGCGGAGCTGCCGGGGGTCGCCGCGGACCTGGGCCTGGCCGAGGCGGTGGCCGCCGCGCAGCTCAAGCTCGCCGCCGCGCTCCCGGACGCGCAGCGCGAGCGCAGCGCCCGCATGCGGCAGCGCTTCCACCTCGACACCCCCGGCTGGTACGAAGACGGCGACAGCTCCGCACACCTCGCCACCCTCGCCGACGCCGTATGGCACCAGCGTGCCCTGGCCGTCACCTACGAGAACTGGACCGGCCGCGCCGAGCACCGGCTGGAGCCGTACGGCCTGGTCCTCAAGGCGGGCAAGTGGTATCTGGTCGCCCGCGCCGCGCGGGGCCTGCGCACCTTCCGGGTCAGCCAGCTCCGCGAACTGACGGTGCTGCCCGACGAGTTCACCTGGCCGGACGGGTTCGATCTGGCGGCGCACTGGCACGAGCACATCACCGACTTCCGTGCCCGGCTGGTGCGGGGCGAGGCGCTGGTGCGCCTGTCCCCCGCCGCGCTGGAGCTGCTGCCGCACCTGATGGGCCGGGCCGTCGCCGAGGCCGCCGCGGCCGGTGAGCGCCAACCCGACGGCTGGATCCTGGCCCGCGTGCCGATCGAGACCGACAGCCACGCCGAGATGCAGTTCCTGCGCCTGGGTGCACAGGTCGAGGTGCTGGAACCGGTCTCGCTGCGCCGGCGCATCGCCGCCACCGTCGAGGAGCTGGCCCGCACGTACGCGGCCACGACCGAACCCCGTTGACGAGTCGGCCGCCAGAACGGTCGGTACAGGTACCAGTGTGGGTCGGCGAGGGAGGTTCACTCCGCCTCGGCCGACGAGCAGAGTGGCTCGACGCCGATCTTCCGGATGAACGCGGTGATCGGGTTTTGTCCGACCCCGACACTACGGTCTGCGGCCATGCGTTCCGATTCGACCACCCAGTTCGTCACCGCGGTCAAGCTCCGAGAACTGCGGGCACAGCACAGCCGGCTGCGCGAGGCCTACGACCGGCTCACCCTCCAGGCCGAGGCCGCGACCGATCCCCACCAGCGGCTACGACACCTCTATCGCGGGTTGGCCGACCTCACCTACGCGGGCGGAAAGGTCCATCCCGAACTGGCCGATCTCGGCGTTCTGGCCAACGACACCCTTCCCGGTCAGGGCATCTCCGCCGACCTGGTCGAGCGCTGGTCCCGTCGGCTGGCCGACGAGCTGACCGCGGGACGCCTGCGTTCGGAGTTCGTCTACCGGTTCGGAGTCCTCCTCGAGCAGTGGGCGACCAGTGGCCACAGCCTTCAGCGGACACCACCCCCGCGACAGCTGCATGAACTGCGTGAGCATGTTCTGACGCCACCCCGTCCGAACGACCATCGTGGCCTGATCGAGAACCTGCTCGCCGGGGTCTCCGAGGCCGGCCCGGCAAAGGATCGTTTCGTGGCGACCCGCGAGGATTCGCTGCAGGAGGCCCTCAGCCTCATCCACAACGACCAGTATCAACCCGCTCGGCTGCGGGCCGAGGCGCGCCGCCTGATCCAGGACCACACGCTCTCCGCGGAACTCGCCGACGTCCTCACCCTGCTGGGAACCGGCCCCGACGCCCTGCAGTGGCCGGCTGGCGGCGTGGTCACCCGGGCCGTGTGGACCAGGAACAAGTGGCGGCTCTACACCGATCAGGATCTTGCCACCACCTGTCTGCTCGACGTGCTCGCCCGCAGCTGGGAGCAGGAACTGTCCGAGGTTTTCGGCGACTGGCGACAGAGACAGGCGGCGGACCACCGGTCGGAGCTCCTGTGGGCGCGCAACGCCCCCAAGTCCGTCACCGACGGCGAGCAGCAGTTCGCGGTGTCCGCGGGCCGGCAATCGGACCCGGAAACGATTCCCTGGATCGCGGATCTCGGCACCGCACGGGACCCTCAGGCGCGCGCCGGCTTCGAGTTCATCCACGACGATCCCTACCGGAAATCGGTCCTGGCCCAGCGACGCGCCCACCTGGACAAACTCCACGAGGTCACCGCGGTCGACCCGTACGAGCAGGACAGCGACATGTTCTTCCCGGTGGTGGCACTGGTGAACGCCGAGATCAAGCTGGCGCGGGCCGCTTTCCCCGACCGACCGCTCTGCGTCGTGAAACTGGATCTGCGTGACTACTACTCCAGCATCCCCCACGACCTGGTATTGACCATCCTGGCCGGCCTCGGGATCCGCCGGCCGGAACTGGATCTGGTTGCCGGGTTCCTGGCCATGCCCCTGGCGGCGACCGACGGCTCCGGCTCCACCGGCGACCTCGGTGAGACCCGGTCCGCCACCCGCGGCGTGCCCATGGGCTACCGGCTCTCGGCGCTGCTGGCCGAGCTGATCGGACGCTGTATGGAGACCTATGTTCAGCAGCGCGCCGCGGTCCGCGTCATTCGGGTGGTCGACGACATCTGTCTGCTCACCCCGGATCCTGATGCCGCCGTCGCCGCCCGGGAACACGTGACCGCGTTCTTCCGGACCTGCGGGCTGACGCTCAACGACGACAAGTTCGGAGCGGTCTGCATCGGCGGCGAACTCCCGGCGGCCATGGCGGGGCCGCTGCCCCGGTGGGGCATGCTCACCCTCGACCAGCGGGGAGCGTGGTCGGTGCACGAAGCTGGCTTCGAGCAGCACCTGGCGCAGAGCCGCAGCAGCGTCATGGCGGCCGAGGCGGTGCTGTCGAAGGTCGACATCATCAACGCCGACCTGACCCATCTGGCCCGAGGCATCGCGCTGGGAGCCGATCTGGGTGACGACCACCGCGCCGAGGCCAACGCCGCCCTGGTTCGGTTCGTCGACGACTACGCCGGCCCCGGCCAGGGGATCGCCGACGCCCTGTGCAAGGACGTCATCGCCCTGGTCGGCACCCGCACCGGCGCCGACCGGCAGACCCCACCGCAGGCGATCCCGGAGGCCTGGCTGTACTGGCCGGTCACCGCCGGTGGGCTGGGACTGCGCAACCCGTACATCATGGCCGGGCAGTTCGCCGAGGCGGTTCGCCGCCGCGATCGAGTCGCCGTGCCGCAGGGCCCCGCCGAGGCGGGCTGGAACACCCACGACAACGACTGGGCCCGCTACTACCGGCAGTTGCTGAAGCCGCTGGACCCGGCCGCCCCCACAGACACGGCCGCCACCGAGAGCCTGACCCGGGATTTCATCGCCCGGGGAACCACCATTTCTCAAGGCGCCCAGCTCAGGCTGACCCCGTATTGGCGCTGGATCCTGTCGATCTACGGCCCCGAGATCCGGGAGCGGTTCGGAACATTCCGGTTCCTGAACACCGAACTGGTGCCACTGCAACTGTTGGGCGCCCGCCGCACCGACAGCCACGGCACCAACGACAGCCGCGGCACCAACGACGACCCCTGGGCCACAGCAGACAAGGACAACCCCCCGTTCTGAGGCCCCGCCCGTGGCCAGTGGCGTCCCACGCCATCGACTGACCGCGCCGGTGGGCGGGCCGAGAGGCCCGCCCACCGACAACGCCGACGGCACAGACGATGACTGCCATGACCTGCGCCCACGAACCGGGACTCGCGACCCGCGATCCGGCTATAATCGCGGCGGCTGTCAGGAAGCCACCGGTCCGCGGGAATGGGCACAGCCCACCTGGCGTGTGCGTCACGTTTCACGAGCGCTCTCCTTTCGACCTGACCAAGCGGACATCAGGCAGACGAGAGGAGGCCATGGTGCCGATCCTGGACATGCCCGACCGTCCGCACCTCGAAAGCTTTCGTCGGCAGGCCCGTGCCCTGCAGCGGGCCGTTCGGGCCGGCGACGCCGATGCCGTCGCGCGGCTGGCCCGCCACCATCCGGGTGGCGCGCCCGACGCCGGCGGCTTGCAGCTCAGCGCGGCACAATTCGTCGTAGCCCGCGAATACGGGTTCTCCAGCTGGCCTCGGCTCGCGCGATACCTGCAAACCGTGGCCGATCACGTCTGGGACACCGCGCTCGGTGCGGCACCGGCGAGCGACCCGGCGGAGGAGTTCTGCCGGCTCGCCTGCCTGACGTACAGCCGCGAGGACCGGCCGGAGCGATGGGCGCAGGCCCGGCAGCTGCTGGTTCAGCATCCCGAGCTGACCGCGGGCGACATCTGGGCCGCCGCCGCGGCTGCCCGCCCGGACCACGTCGACCGGCTGCTCACCGAGCAGCCGAGGCGGGTGGTCGAGCGGGGCGGCCCGTTCCGGTGGCGTCCGCTGTACTACCTCGTCTACTCGCGATTCGACCCAGCCGTGCCAGCCGAGCGTGTGCTGGCAGTCGCCCGACGGCTGCTCGACGCCGGCGCCGACCCCGACGAGGGCTACCTCTTCGACGCCCTACCGTCACCCTTCACCTTGCTGACGGGGGTGTTCGGCCATGGCGAGCTGGGCCGGCGGCGCCAGCCCCGCCACCCGCATTGGCGGACGTTGGGCCGGCTGCTGCTCGACGCGGGTGCCGACCCCAACGATGCGCAGACCCTGTACAACCGGATGTTCGAGCCCGACGACTCGCACCTGGAGCTGCTGTTCGAGTACGGGCTCGGCACCGGCGACGGCGGCCGGTGGAAGAAACGGATCCCGGACCTGGCCACGCCCGCGCAGATGCTGCGCGTCCAGCTGCGCTGGGCGGTCGAGCACCACCAGCCCGCCCGGGTGCGGCTGCTGGTCGAGCATGGCGTCGACTTCCGCTCGCCGTTCGAGGGGGACGGACCCTCGTGGAGTCCCGGCGACGGCCGGACGCCGGTCGAGCTGGCCCAGGTCTACGGCCACACCGAGATCGCCGACTACCTCCTCGCGCAGGGCGCGTCGCTCGGCCCCGACCCGGTACGCGAGCTGATCGCCGCGGCGTTCCGCGCCGACCGGTCCACCCTGGACCGGGTCCGCGCCGCGTATCCCGACGCCGTGGCCCAAGCCCGTCGCAGCCGCCCAGGGCTCATCGTCTGGGCCGCGGCCCAGGCGCCCGTCGAGACGGTCACGTTGCTCGCTGAGCTCGGCTTCGACGTCAACGCCTACGGGCGCGGCGACGCCCCGGTCGAAGAGGCCTGGGAGACGGCCCTGCACCACAGCGCGGTGAACGGGAACGTCGAGCTCACCCGCCGGCTGCTGGACCTGGGTGCCGACCCCGACCTCCGCGACCGGCGCTTCGACGCGACTCCGCTCGACTGGGCCAGGCACTTCGACCGACAGTCGACCGCCGCGCTGCTCGAACCTGTCACGGCACCCCCACCGAACGGCGTATGAGTGCGGCCGGGGATGACGGTCGCCCGGCGTCTTCTCGTGTGGCCCGCCCGCACTGCGGCACCGGAGTCGAGCGGGCCTCGGATCTCGGCGTTACGATGGCCGCCAACCACCGCGACGCGTACAGCACGGGTCGGCCGTGCTCGCCGAGCCGGAGGCAAACCAGTTCTGCGTGCTGCGCTCGCAGGCGAACGGGGGTTCTGACCATGCGCCTGACCAAGTACGGCCACGCCTGTGTACGCATCGACGACGGCGACCGCGCCCTGGTGATCGACCCGGGCGTCTACTCGGAGCCGGTGTCGTTCGACGGCGTCGCCGCAGTGCTCGTCACCCACGAGCACGCCGACCACGTCGACCTCGACCTGCTCCGGGCGGCCCGCGAGGGCAACCCGGAGCTGACCGTGCACACCCATCCCGGGCTGGCGGCTGAGCTGGGCGACGGTGTCCAGGCGGTCTCGCCCGGGGAGGTCTTCACCGCGGCCGGGTTCACGGTCCGGGCGGTCGGCGGCGAGCACGCCGAGATCATCGACGGCCTGCCCGGCTGCGCCAACGTCGGCTTCGTCGTCGACGGCGTCTACCACCCCGGCGACTCGCTGTTCGTGCCATCCGAGCCGGTCGAGACGCTGCTGATCCCGGCGGCCGGCCCGTGGCTGAAGATCGGCGACGCGATCCGGTTCGCCCGCGCGGTGCGGCCGCGCCGTACGTTCCCGATCCACGACGGTGTGCTCAACGAGCTCGGGCTGCGGCAGTTCGATGCCTGGCTGGGCGGCGAGGAGCGGATCGGCTACACCCGCATCCCGCTGGGCGACACCGTGGTCGTGTAGCCGGTTCAATCCGGCAGCATCGGCATGACCAGGCCGGTGTCGGTGCCCAGCAGCGTGCCGCGTTGCAGGGAGGTCGCGCCGAAGCGGCGGCGCACCGCGTCGACGGCGGTGTCCAGCGCGTCGCGCGGCAGGTCGTCGAAGGGCAGTTCGGGCTGGATGTGGCCGGTGCGGTCCAGGTTGCCGACCGACACGCCGATCAGTGTCAGACCGCGCTCGGCGACCAGCGGCGCAGCGGTCGTGAGCAGGGCTCGGGCGGTGTCGAGCACCGCCTGGGTCTGCGACGTCGCCTTCGGCATGGTCGACGAGCGGGTCGCCCGGGTGTAGTCGGCGAACCGCAGCCGCAACACGACGGTGCGGCCGGGACGTTGCGCGCTGCGCATGCGCCGGGTGACCCGCTCGACGAGCCCGGCCAGCGCGGCCTCCAGGAAATCGACCGTGTGCGGGCCGCTGCCGAGGGCACGCTGGGCTCCCATCGAAGCGCGGCGGCGACCGGTGACGACCGGCCGCGGGTCGCGGTTGTGGGCCAGGGCGTGCAGGTGGCGGCCCGCGCCCTGGCCGAGCATCGACACCAGCGCGGCCTCACCGAGCCGGGCGACCTGCCCGACGGTGCGGATACCGCGCTGGTGCAGTTTCGCGGAGGTGACCGCGCCGACGCCCCACAGCACCTCGACCGGCAGCCGGTGCAGGAAGGCCAGCTCGTCCGCGGGCTCGACGGCGAGCAGCCCGTCCGGTTTCGCGACCGGCCGGCGACCTTGGCAAGAAATTGGTGCGGGCCACGCCCACGGTGATCGGCAGGCCGACCCGGTCGAGCACGTCGCGGCGCAGCCGGGCCGCGATCGCCCCACGGGCATGCCGGCGATCCGGTGCAGCCCGGCGACGTCGAGGAACGCCTCGTCGATGGAGAGCGGCTCGCCGATGGGCGTGGTGTCGCCGAAGACCTCGAACACCGCCCGGCTGGCCTCGGTGTACGCCGCCATGCGGGGCGGGACGACGATCGCCTTCGGGCACCGGGCGAGCGCGGCCCGCACGCTCATCGCGGTACGCACGCCGTACGCCTTGGCCTCGTAACTGGCGGCCAGCACCACACCGGCGCCGACGATGACCGGTCGGCCTCGCAGTCGGGGCTCGTCCCGCTGCTCCACCGAGGCGTAGAACGGGTCGAGATCCGTGTGACTCCCACACTTAGTTGGCCACCGCGAACGCGTTATGCATGACTTGGGTGGTGTTTGCCCAGGGCTAGTTGGCCAGTTTTCCCAGGGTTAGTTGGCCACCGCCGCCGGGTAGCCCTGAAGGCTGCCGGGCGGCGGTGGTCCATGCGGCGCTTTCACTCAGCCAATGCAGCCGGGGACGCTGTTCGGAGGGGCGCAGTTGTTCGGCGTGTTGCGCTTGACCGTGGTGTTGTCCAGCGTGACCGTGCCGGATGCTTCGAAGATGCCGCCGCCGTCCCCCGCGTTGTTGCCGATGACAGTGCTCCGTTTCAGGGTCGTCGAGCCCACGTCGGTGAAGACGCCGCCGCCCTGGGCGGTACCGCCTCGTGGGGCGGTGGCGGTGTTCTTGCTGATGTGCGACTGCTCGATCGTCAGAGTGCCGCCGGATGGGTTGGCGGTGCCGCCTCCCAGGGCGGTGCCGCCGGGGGCGCTGGCGGTGTTGCCGTACACCGTGCTGCTGATCAGCGTGACCTGGCCGGCGGGGCCGAGGGTGAGCCCGCCGCCGTGGACGGTGCCACCATCGGGGGCGGTGGCGTGGTTGTCGATGATGCGGGTGCGGGTCAGGGTCATCGTGCGGTTGGTCGTGGTTCCGCCACCGGTGGCGAGGCCGCCCGGGGCGCTGGCGGTGTTGTTGCGGATGACGGTGTCGATCACGGTCATCACGGCTGGCGGTGGGGCGTTGTTTACCAGAGCGCCGCGCGCGGTGCCGCCTGGGGCGCTGGCCTGGTTGTGACTGATGACGGTGTTTTTGATCAAGGTGTTGGCGAAAGCGGCGAGGCCAGGGGCCTCCGCGAGGCTGCCGGTGTCCGCGGTTGCGCGAACGGTGTTGTGGTGCACGCGACTGTGGTCGACTGTCAGTGGGCCGTCGTTGACGATCCCGCCGCCTGTGACAGCGAACGGGGTGCCGGTGCCGGTGTATTCGGCGGTGTTGCCGCTGACTTCGGTGTCGTACACGGTCCCCGTGCCGCTGTTGTCGATGCCGCCGCCCTGGGCGAAGATATCGGACGTCGAGGTGTTGTTGATCACCCGGCTGTGGTTCACCGTCATCCTGCCGTTGTTGAGGATGCCGCCACCGCAGGTCCCTTCCCCGGGGAAGAGGGGGCAGTCCAATGTCGTCGCCCTGCCGCCGCTGATGGTGGTCTTGTTGAGCGTCAGGGTGCCTGTGCTGTCCACGAAGAGAATGCGGAACGCGGGGGCTGACGAGTCGCGTGTGATCGTCGCGTCGCGGCCTTCGATGGTGATGTCGCTGGTGATGATCGGCAGACCGTTGGGGGCGTTGCCTTCGTCCGGTGCTGTCAGCTTGTAGGTGCACCTGCGGGCCAGGTGGAGGGTATCGGCCCCTGGTGAGCTGTTGGCCTTCCTGATGGCCTCGATCAGGGCCTGAGCCGAACACGGCACGCTGTAGTTCACGTGATCGCCGCGGCCGCGGTCGTCGCCCTCAGCGCCTGTCACCCGGTCGCCCCCGAGTCCTCCATTTCCGGCGTGGCCGCAGAGAAGGTCGTTGACACCCGCAGTGCCGCCGAGCGTGTCCGAGCTGGTGTTCGTCACCGGAGAACATGGCGATTTGTGCTCGGGCCTGTAGCCAGCGCTGGCTGGCCCGGCGACGGTGAGTCCTGCGGCGGTGGTGAGCGCCAACATTGACATCCACGCCGCCCTACCCCGGCGGTCTCGGATGAGTGCTGCCGTCCATCTTCCTTGGCGCATGCTTTCCTCCGTGTCACTCAGCCACCTGCTGCGCAAGTGGTGACAGTTACGTCCGCGCCGCTGAATTTACGCAGGATTCGGGAGCACTAGTCCTAAATAAACCATCGTGAGCGAATTTATAGATTTGGGCTGAAGCGTAGGCCGGGAGCTCGGCTACCGGCTGGCTTTGTGGCTGGCCGAGTTGCGTTCCGGCACGCTTTGGCATATCTGATCGACGTATGCAGATTTCTCAAGGCCGCTCGACGGCAGCGTTGCCGTCGGCGTCCAGCAGTTTGCTGGATCTGAGTCAGAGCGTGGTGGAGTTGGGCGAGGCCCGCAAGGTGCTCGGCTTGGCTACCAGGGCGTCGATGTCGCCGACCGCGGCGCCGACCCTGAAGCGGACGCGGTGCTCACCGTCGCGGCGATGGAGCAGCTGATCGCGGAGTGGGTGGTGCGGATCTGGCAGACCCGCCGGTTGGGTCAGCACGCCCCGTGCTGGGATCCGGCCGGTGAGCACAGCCCGAACACGTTGTTCGCCGCGGTGATGGCCCAGGGCGGGTTCGCGCTGCAGATCCCCACGGCGGAGCTGTATTACCAGCTGCTGCCCGCCCACCACGTCGCCATCCACGACCGGCGCGGGGTGATGATCCGTGGTCTGTGGTTCGGCGGGCCGGCGCTGGACGACTGCCGCGACGCCGTCGCCGGGACCCGGGACCTGGTCGCGCCGGTAGCCTATGTCCAGACCCCGGTCACCGCGACGCCGAAGAGCGTCTGCGAGGCCATCTTGGACTTCTACGGCGCCGACCACGCCAAGATGACCCTGCGGGCGGTCATCGGATTCCCGCTCCCTCAAGATCTTGGTCGGTCTTTGAAGGATCAATCCGGTGGCCGTCTATCTTGTTACGCCCGAGTCCAAGACCCGACCGTTCCTACACCACGTCCGTGGACGTGACCAGTCGACAACGCGTGGGGCCTGAGCAGCAGAAGGCCCGGCAAGCACCATGCCCTACTCAAACAAGCCTGCGACAGCCTCGCCGAACGCCTGACCACGAAGATCGACGCCCGACGACCAAGCGTGGAGCGAACCAGCTCCCCGGGTGGGGGCGAACACCAGCAGACGCGTGGTGCGGTCCCGCACTGACTATCGGAAGGCATGAACCCGTGTCAGCGCCCGCGCGGACCGGCGGGCCGACACTCCGCGCCAATCCTCGGCCGGAGATCGCCGCCTCCCTACGCTGAGCTGGCCGCATTCATGGCGATCGGTAACCATCAACGGGGGTTGCAGCAGTGGTCGAACAACATCCACAACGCGCGAGTCGCACATTCACCACCCGATCCGGACTGGGCGCTGCCGTGCTGGCGGCCGCACTGGCCGCCGGGTTGCCCGCACAATCGGCACACGCCGCAGCCGGCGTCGTGCCATGCTCGGTGCCTGCGCTCATCGCGGCGATCAACACGGCCAATACCACGCCAGGGGCCGACACCCTCACCCTGACCCGGCGCTGCACCTACGCACTCGTCGCCGCGGACAACCCCGGCAACGGCCTGCCGATCATCACCGGCCAGATCACCATCAACGGCAACGGCGCAACGATCACCCGGCGGACATACGCCCCGAACTTCCGCATCCTGCACGTCGGCGACACCGGCACCCTGGTGCTCAACAACCTGACCGTCAGCCACGGCTCCGCGAGCGACTGCCCAATCGTGCTGCCCACCGAGGGGTTGTGCGGTGGCGGCATCCTCAACCTCGGCACCCTGACCGTCAACCGCAGCCGCGTCATCGACAACAGCGTCATCGGCGGCCCCGACTTCTTCGCCGCAGGCGGCGGCATCGAAAACATCGGCACCGCCACCGTCACCCACAGCGAGATCCACGGCAACAAGGCCCGCTACACCGGCAGCGCGCCCGAGGCCGCGGCGACCGGCGGCGGCATCGACACGGCCGGCCCGCTGACCATCGAACACAGCCGGCTGACCGGCAACCTGGTCAGCGTCACGGCCGGCATCGGCGGGTTCGCCTTCGGCACCGCTGTGGCCGGCTTCGCTCCCGTCACCATCTGGCACAGCGTCGTCGCTGACAACGACGCAACCGCGCCCGGCGGCACCGCGCGCGGCGCGGTGACCGGCCTGGGCGGCCTGGACATCAGCAACACGAAGATCATCAGAAACACGTCCAGCGCTCCCGGCGGCACCGCCACCGCAGGAGGCGTCGCCGCCAGCGGCACCGTCACCATCGCCCGCACCACGGTCGCCGGCAACACCGCTCAGGCTCCCGGCGGCAGCGTCTTCGGCGGCGGCGTGCGCATCGTGCCCGGGTCCACCTTCACCATCACCAGCAGCAACATCACCGGCAACGTCGCCAGCGCCACCGGCGGCACGGCACAGGGCGGCGGGTTGAACAACCTGGGCACCGTGAACCTGAGCCGCACCACCATCGCCGGCAACCGGACTACCGGCGCCACCGCTCAGGGCGGCGGGCTGTTCAACGCCGCCACCGCGACTGCCACGTTGACGAACTCGCCGGTCACGCGCAACAGGGCGGCCGGAACGACGACCTCGGCGGGCGGCGGCATCTTCAACGACGGCGGCACGGTCACACTTAACGCCAGCCCGGTAGTCGCCAACGCGCCCGACAACTGCAGCCCGCCCGCCAGCATCACGGGATGCAGCGGCTGACAGCGCCCTCTGCGCCGGGCCGGCTTCTCGGCCCGGCGCAGAGCGCATCGCGACCACCCGGAAAAGACCTGCTCAACTGCTATGGCCAGCTAACCGTGGGAAAACTGGCCAAATAGCCGTGGGAATGGCCATCTAAGTCTGGGAGTCACAATCCGCGTGCAGGATCGTCGCCAAGCCGGTCATGCCCGCATCTTAGTACACCTGTACGAGAGTGGCAGCCGTGCGTGCCGTCGTCATCATCGGACGTGCCGGGCGTACGTATCTTGAGGCCGCTTTCGCGCGGTTGCCCGGCAACTCGGGCGATCTTCGACTACCGCGCGGACCAGGATCAGGGGGTGCGGCCGATGAAGGCGAGCAGGCGCGTCTGCGGGTCGGCGTCGTCGGGGACCTCGACCTTCGGGCCGTAGTGTCCGCTGGTGCGCAGCATGGCGTCCATCGGCAGCATCCCCTCCAGCAGCACGGCGCACCGCTCGGCGTCCAGCCGCTCGTCCTGCCCGGTGGCCCGGGCCAGGTCCCACGTGTGCAGGAAGACGTCGGTGGTGTAGAACATCGAGACCGCCTGGTCCAGGGGCAGCACGCCGATGTTCGGGTTGGTGAGGACCTTGTCCGCCGTGGCGGGGTCGTCGAGCAGGGCCTGCACCGCGTCGCTGTGGACGGTCCAGGCGGCGACCGGGTCCTGTGCGACCGGCGGGCCCTTCGGCAGCTCGATCCCCGTGCCCGCCCGGAGGAAGCCCGGAAACCACTCGACCAGGTGACCCACCACGTCACGGGCGAGCCAGCCGGGGCACGGCGCCGGACGATCCCAGTCGCCCGGGGCCACGCCGCGCACGCGTGCGGTGAACTGCTCGGCGGTACTGCGGTGCTCGTCAGCGGGACCGGCCATCACGTCAGCTCCTTCGACTCGGCCCGGACCGACGCGCGAGGCCCGGCTCGCACGCCGATCCGGTCAGACCGTCGAATGCTACTTCCCGGCTCGGACACCGACGGCCAGGCGCGTTACTCCGTTGCCGGGTGTCCCGCCGCTGGCTAGCCTTCGAAAATGATCGACATCCCGGACACGGGGCTGCGGCTGCGGTTCCTCACCGATCCCGGCGAGTTCATGGCCGTCGCCGGTGCGCACCTCGCCGCCGACCCGGTCGTCAACACCGTCGTGGCGACGAACGCCCACCGGAAGCTGTCGCAGCGGGCCGACGGGATCGCACCGCCCGACCGCGACTGGTGGCTCGTCGTGCACGACGACTCCGGCGCTGTGGTCGGGACCGGGATGCGCACCGCGACCAGCGCCCCGTACCCGATGTTCCTGCTGCCGATGCCCGAGGCCGCGGCGGTGGGGCTGGCCCGCGCGCTGGCCGGACGCGGCGAGGAGGTGCTCGCCGTCAACGGAGCCCTGCCGGCCGTCGAGCGGTGCGCCGCCGAACTCGCCCGGCTGGTCGACGGCCGGGTCGCGGTCCGCCACCACACCAGGCTGTACGAACTCGGCGACCTGGTCCCGCCGAAGCCGGTGCCCGGCAGGCTGGCTCCCGCCCGCGAGGACGATCTGGACCTGGTCGCCGAGTGGTTCGAGGCGTTCATGGGCGACGCCGACGAGCAGGCGGGCCGCGCCCGCGGTGCCAGCTCGCACGAAGCGCCTGAGCGGCACGAGCTGCTGCGCCGGTTGCGCGACGGAGACCTGTGGTTCTGGCTGGACGCCGCCGGCGAGCCGGTGCACCTGACCGGGGCGAATCCGCCGTCGTTCGGGGTGGCCCGGATCGGTCCCGTGTACACGCCGCCGGAGCAGCGCGGCCGTGGCTGGGCCGGCAACGCCGTCGCCGAGGTCTCCCGGCGCGTCCAGGCCGCGGGCGGGCGGGCGTGCCTGTACACCGACCAGGCCAATCCGGCCTCGAACAGCCTCTACACCGCGCTGGGCTACCGACCGGTGGTCGACATGGCCAACCTCGCCGTCATCCGCTGACCTCTGCCGAGCAGAGCGCGTCTCGGCAGGCCGCGTACTCCGCCGAGACGCGGTCACTCCGGCAGCTCGGCCAGCACCAGCCGGAGCGTGTCGGCGGCGTCGGTCTCGGCGTGGACCCGGCCGTCGCGCAAACGGACGACGTACCGGTCGGGGGTCGCCACCGGATCGACCATGGGCAGGTCCTGGCTGTACGGCCACTGTTCCGTCCTGCTGAAACACAGCGTCCAATGGCTGGTGTACGGCCGAAGGACCCGCAGCCGGGGCTCGTGGAACGCCAGTGCGACGAAGGCGCGCAGCCGCACGCCGATCGGATCTTCACGGTGGTTCCCGTACAGCGAGAGCCAGGTCGCCTCGCCGTGGTCGCCCCGTTCGCGCGCCTCGGCGAGGGCCACCGAACCCAGGAACGGCCACGCCGCCGCGGTCTCGCCGGGCCGTGCCCCGTCGAGCCACAGCCGCGCCGCGCCCGCCGCCTCCGCGAGATCCGCGGCGTACCCCGACAACAGGGTCCGACGGCCGTCGCGCAGAAAGAGCCAGAACCTCCGCTGCCAAGGACTCAGCAGCAGGTCCGCGCGCAACTCGCCGGCCGAGACGGTCGCGTTGCGACAAGGGTTCCTACCGTCGCGCAGTTCCGCCCGCAGCGCCAGGCCCTGCCGGTCGAACTCGTCCTGCCACGCGCGGCGTGTATCGCCTGTCGCGACGATGTCCGGATACCAGTCGGCCGCCTCGCCCCACGACTCCCCCGTGTCGGTCATCGCGCCATGATGCACGGCGTCAGGGCGGCGGTGCCACCGTCCACGACCGGAGCTTGTCGGGGTTGCGCACTCCCCAGATCCGGGCGATCCGGCCGTCGGCGACGTGGAAGGCCATCACCGTCACCGTGACGCCGTTGCTCTGGGCCACCAGGCCGGGCAGGCCGTTGACCGTGCGCTCCAGGATCGCCAGTCCGGGGATCCAGCCCGCGATCTCGACGGCGTAGCGGGCGACCTGCTCCGCCCCTTCGACCGGCCGGACCACCGTGCTGATCCGGCCGCCGCCGTCGGCGACCGCCGTGACCGCGGGGTCGAGCAGGGCGATCAGGGCTTGGATGTCCTTACTCTCCCAGGCCTGCTTGAACTCCCTGACCAGGGCGGCGTGCTCGCCGGCCGGAGCCGCCGAGGCCCGCGACGCGCGGACCCGGGCGCGTGCGGAGGAGGCGAGCTTGCGGCAGGCCGCCGGCGTACGGCCGACGATCTCGGCGACTTCGGCGAAGGAGTGGCAGAACACGTCGTGCAGGATGAACGCGACCCGCTCCGCCGGGGTCATCGATTCGAGCACGACGAGGAAGGCCATGCTGACCGACTCGTCGAGGGTGACCCGGTCGGCTGGGTCACCGGTGATCCCGCGGCCGGGCAGCGGTTCAGGGATCCACTCGCCGACGTAACGCTCCCGCCGGGCCCGTGCGGAACCGAGCACGTCCAGGCAGATCCGGCCCGCGACCTTAGTCAGCCACGCCCCGGGCACCTCGACGGCTTGCCGCTGCTCGTCGGACAGGGCATACCAGCGGGCGTACGTCTCCTGAACCGCGTCCTCGGCTTCGGCAAGCGAGCCGAGCAGCCGATACGCCAGATTGATCAGCTGACGGCGCTCGGCCATGACCGCGTCCAGACCCGCGTCGGGTGCGCCTGCCGGCTCCGGCCGATCGCCCATGTCCCGTCGCCTCCCTTGATCACGTCCACTCTGGCCGGTATGGCACCGCGCCGCATCGGATTGTGAGGTCCGGCACGTCACCTCACATCCACCAGCGCTGCGTCGTCGGGTCGGTGAGACACCATCCAGCATCCGCGAAGGGCTCGGCAAGCGGGCCACGGCGGATGCGATCGAATTCGAGGAGAGAACCGATGCGAAAGGCGTTCGCCGCACTGGCCGCCCTGCTCCTGCTGGTCGTCGTGGCGGAGTTCTACTTCGCCGCGAGCGGCGCGGCCGACCCCGACGGCTCGTCCTACCGGCCCCACCACGTGCTGGGCTACGTGATCTTCCTGCTGCCGCTGGTGATGGCGGCCGTCGGCGCGCTGGGCCGGCTGCCGGGACGGCTCATCGGCCTGGCCGCCCTGGTCGCCGGGCTGACCGCGGTCCAGGTGGTGATCGCGAAGCTCGCCCGCGCGCTCGGCGACACGGCCGGCCCGCTGGTCTTCGGACTGCACGCGGTCAACGGCCTGGCCATGGTCGCGGTGGTCGGGTTGCTCGCCCGGCAGGCCTGGGTACTGACGAAGGCCGCGTGACCGCGCGTCGAGACCTGCGGTCCGCCAGGGCTCCCGGCGGGTCGGGGCACGCCGTCGGCCAGACCCGCCAGCAGATCTTTACATACGTAGATCATCAGAATATCTTGCCTTCGTGACCGTCTCTCCTATGCGGATGCGCGAACCCACGTACTACATCCTCGCTTCGCTGCAGGACGAACCGCTGCACGGCTACGCCATCATCAAACGCGCCGACGAGCTGTCGCGCGGACAGGTGCGCCTGGCCACCGGAACGCTGTACGCCGCACTCGACCGGCTGGCCGGCGAGCAGCTCGTGCGGGTCTCCGACGAGCAGATCGTCAACGGCCGAGCCCGCCGTTACTACACGCTCACCGAGGCCGGCCTGGTCGCTCTGCGCGAGGAGGCGGCACGGCTGGCCGACGCGGCCCGGATCGTCACCGAGCGCGGCCCGAAGACCGCGCCGGCCGTACGCCCCGGGGCGGTGCCGGCGTGAGCGCGGAGACGACGCGCCGCTACGAGCGGCTGCTGCGGCTGTACCCGAAGGCATACCGGGACCACCGCGGCGCGGAGATGCTCGGCACGCTCATGGACGCGGCGGAGGCCGGGCAGGGGCGACCTCCGCTGCGCGAGACCGGCGCGCTCGTGCTCGGTGCGCTGCGGGCACGGGTGGGCACAGCAGCGGGCCTGCCGGTCGGGCAGGCCTGGCTGTCGGCGGTACGAGTGGCCGCGCTGCTGCTGCTCGCCTACGGCGCGGCGGTGTCCGTGGCCCGGGGCGGCCGGGTCGTCTTCTCCGACCTGCTGGGCGACGGGCTGCGACTGGAGTCGGAACTCGGGTTCGTCGGCGCGACCGTCCTCGGAGTGCCGGCCCTGCTGCTGGCCGCTCGGGGCCGTTACGGGCGGGCCACCGCGGTCGCCGGGGCGGCGCTGGTCTGCGAGCTGTGGGCGCAGATCGGCCCACAGCTGCACTTCTACGTCACGACGGTCCGCCCGGACAGCCGGAACACCACCGGATGGGCGGAGGCGAGCTGGTACTTCCTGGAGGACCGGCTGGCGGACTACCAGTTCTGGCCGCTGCCGCTGGGCATCGTGCTGATGGTGCCGCTGCTGCGCCGACGGCCCGGCGTGCCCGGGAATCCCCTGTGGTGGCTGCTCGCCGTGCCGCTGTCGGTCGTCCTGCTGCCGACGTCGTTCGACGGCTCCCTCGGCTTGCAGCCGTTCGCCCTGGTGGCCGTCTGCCTGGGCGCGCTGGTGTGGTCGTTCGTCGACGCGCGGGCGGCGCTGGCGGCGGCCGTGCTTCCGCTGCCGATCACCCTCTCGGCGCTGGGCCAGCAGTACCTGCCCAGCCACCAGGGCAACGAGAGCAGGATGATCTGGATCCTGGCCCCAGCCGCCGTCACGGCGATCCTGGTCGCCACCGGTGCGGCATTGGCGCGCAGGCAGGCCCGACTGTGACCGCGCCCCGGCTGCGAGAGGCCCTGGACGCGCTGGTGGTCGCCGGCGCGGTGGGCGCACTCGCCGAGGTCCGCGCCGGCACCGGCTCGTACACGATGGCGAGCGGAGTCTCCGAACGGGGAACCGGCGCACCGGTCGACCCGTCCGGTCATTTCCGGATCGGCAGCGTCACCAAGACGTTCACGGCCGCCGCGGTGCTGCAGCTGGTGGGAGACGGCCGGTTGTCCCTCGACGACACCGTCGAGCGGTGGCTGCCCGGTCTGCTCGGCGACGGCGCGGCGATCACCGTCCGGCAACTGCTCATGCACACGGCGGGGTTGTACAACTACACCGACGCCTGGGCCGTGGACGGCAGGCTGGACGTCGAGGTGGTGCTGTCGCGGCGGAGTCTGCGGATCCGGCCCGAGGACACCGTCGCCCTCGTCGAGCAGCGTGGCGCGCAGTTCCCGCCGGGCTCCGCCGTCGCGTACAACAACACCGGCTACGTGCTGGCGGGCATGATCGTCGAGCAGGCCACCGGCGGCACGTACGCCGAACACGTCGAGCGTCGCATCCTGGAGCCGCTGCGGCTGGCCGGCACCGTCGTCCGGGACGACGACCCGGGCCTGCCCCGGCCGCACGCGCACGGCTACCTGCCCGGCCCGGACGGGCCGGTCGACGTCAGCGTCTTCGACCGTTCCACGGCATGGGCCTCCGGCGGCATCGTCTCGACGGCGCACGACGTCAACCGGTTCTTCGCCGCCCTGCTGCGCGGCGAGCTGCTCGCGCCCGCCGAGCTGGAGCAGATGCTCACCCCGACACCGTGGACGGCACCCGGAACGGACAGCGGCCTCGGTCTCGTCCGGGTCCACCTGCCGGGCGGCCCGGCCGTCTGGGGCAAGCACGGCGGCTTCTTCGGCTTCGACACCTTCTCTTTCCACACCCGGGACGGCGCACGGCAGCTGACGGTCTCGATCACGACCGACACCGGCCGGTCGCCGAGCACCGAGGACGTCCTGCGCCACTTCGGGTTCGTCTTCGGCGGTCAGGGCTGACGGCGGGGCGGCTCGCCCCGCCGGATAGTCCACGGATAACGGGACGACTGCGGCGGGGCGGGTCGCCATAATCGTCGGTCATGACCACTGGCGGCCCCGACACCGACTTCCTGGTGCTGCCCCCGCGCCCCGACAGCACCGCCGAGCTGCTCGCCGCGGCGGCCCGGCGGCGTGGCCTGGCCGTGGAGCAGCTGCCCGGACCGGTGGTGCCGGACCGGCTGCGCCAGAGCGCGGGCGGGCACCTGTACGGCGGACCCGTGTTCGCGGGCACGGTCGCCGCGGACCTCGGCCTTGCACTGCTCGAACCGGACGACGGCTGGCTGACCCGGCTGCCGTACGAGTACACCCGCCGCGACATCACCCTGACCACGCTCGGCGAAGCGCGCTGGTCGCGTACGCCGATGTTCGTCAAGCCGCCGCGAGACAAGCACCTGCCCGCCGCCGTGTACGCCGACGGCTCCCGCCTGCCCGGCGACGAGCGCCTGCCCGCCGACACCCCGGTGCTGGTCAGCGACATCGTGACGTTCCTCGTCGAGTACCGGCTGTTCGTCCTCGACGGGGCCGTGCACGCCGCCAGCCGGTACGCCACCGGCGGCCGCCTCGACCCCGCCCCGCTCGACGCCTGTCGGCACCGCGACGCCGTGCTCGACTTCGCTGAGGACCTGCTCGACGCCCATGCGGACAGCCTGCCCAGCGCCGTCGTCGTGGACGTCGGGCTGGCCAGTGACGCCGACCGCGGCGAGGAGCACTGGGCCGTCGTGGAGGCGAACATGGCCTGGTTCAGCACCGCTTACGCCGCCGACCCCGACCGCGTCCTGGACGTGGTGCTCCGCGCGGCAGGGCCGTGTGGCCGCCTGGCTGCCCGAGACCGGGCGTTCCGCAAGCGCTAGGGTCGGCCGGTGAACGTGTACGACATCGCCGCCGCGCTGCCCACCATTGATGTGCTGCGCGAGCGCTGCACGTCACTCGCCGTGCTGGAGCGCATCATCGACAGCTCGCAACCGTACTACTTCTTCACCCACGCCTGGGGCGACGACGACGCCGCGTTGATGAACAACGGCAGCGGTGACGAGTGGGCTGTCGTGTTCACCTCCGACGGCGTCTTCATCCGCGTGTTCGATCACGAGTCCGACATGTCCCCGTACCGCGATCCAGACCGCGAGCTGTGGCCTGGTTTGCTCGACGGCCTGCCCGAGGTGTTCGGCCCACACGTCGCGGAGCCCGCGTTCGGCGACGAGACGGGGCAGTTCATCGCAACCGCCGTGCTATGGCGGCTGGCCGACGACGATCGATGGCACGCGGGTGAGGGCATCGTCTTCCCGCCTGACGACTCCGTGGACGGCGCCGGCATGCTCGCGATCCTGCTGGACGACATCGTCGACAGGTATGTGGAGTTCGCCGAGGACTACTACGAGATCGAGGTGGACCCGGCCGCCGTCGGGCAGGTGGTCGCGCACCGGCCGCTGACGGACACGCTCGTACGGTCGCTGAACCCGACGACGACCCTCGCCGACCTGCACGACGACGTGGCCGCCATCGGGTATCCGATGACGGCCACGTGACCTGGTATCACTGGTACGAGACGAACACCGGGGACGGCTCGACCGCGATGGTCTCCTTCGGCGAGAACGTAGGCTTGTCCTCGTCGTAGAAGTTCTTCCAGCCCCACCAGACCTGGTTCGGCGCTTCGGCGCGTACGTTGTCCCAGGTCGCCATCTTCTCGCTGGCCGAGCCGAAGCCGTCGGCGTGGATCACCACGGCCAGCTCGTCGAGGTTGGTGTCGATGCCCGTCCGCCCGGTGATCATGTCGGTGCGGAACTGGTGCAGCATCAGGATCTTCTGCGGGAGCCGGCGGCTGCGGGTCAGCTCGGCGAGCCAGGCCGCCGTCTTGTTGATCTCGCTGGCGCCGACCGAGCCGATCTGCACCATGTGCCGCTGTCCGGCCGCGAGTCGCCATTCCGGGTCGAGGGCGAGGCCGACGTGCGGCTGCACCAGCAGTTCCTCGTACCGCTTGGCCTGGGTGAGGAAGTCGGTCCGGCCGGGCTGCAGGTCGAGCAGCACGTAGATGCCCGCGGCGCGGGCCGCCTCCACCCAGGGGCGCAGGTGCTCGACCGTCGACTCGTTGGAGAAGTCGCCGTCGGGCCCCGGGTCGCTGGACGCCACCGTGGTGATGATCTCGAAAGCGGGCACGACCAGGCCCTTGTCGATTTCGGCATACTGCGCGGCGACCTTGCGGGCGCGCTTGACGGCGGCCTCGACGCCCTGCTCGCCGAGCGAGCCGAGACCGGAGTCGCCGGGGTGGCCGTAGAGGGCGATCAGGCGGCGGTTCGGGAACACCACCTGGCGTCCGCCCGGTAGCAGCGTGCCGGTGGCGGCCGTGGCGATCCGGTTGCGCAGCCGCTCGGCGGGCCCGAACGCGCTGCCCAGGGCCATCACGCGAGCGGTCGGCCGACCGGTGAGCGCCTTGATGACCTCGTCGTCGGCGCGCGGGTCGGGGTCCTTGAGCACCAGCACCTGCGCGCGGCTCGCCTTCGCGGTGGCCGTCGCGGCGGCGGCGTCGGCCCGGTCGAGGGTCAGCACGACGAGCTGGTCCAACGGGGCCACGGCGCCGAGGCGGGGCAGGCCGCCAACCTGGTACGGCTTGACCTCCTGGCCCTTGGCCGCGTTGTCCTTGGCCCAGCCGGTGGCGGCGTCGCCGATCGGGATCAGGGTCTCGGGCGCGAGCCGTCCCAGTTCCTCCCGCACGGCGGCCGCCGTGGTGTCGGCCGCCGCGGTGAGCAGCACCGGCACCCCGAGTTCGACGGCGACGGAACCGGCCTGCGCCAGGCTCGGCGCGTCCTGCTCGCCGACCAGTACGACGGCCGGGGCCTGGCCGAACAATGATCGGCTCGCGTGGACCGCGAGTTCCGCGCCGGTGGTGCCCGCGACGACGGTGGTCAGCTCGCTCGGCATGACCGTGCGGGACGTGGCTCGCGAGTCGGCGTTGAAGGCCGCGGTGCACCCGCCGGCCAGCAGGGTGCAGGTGAGCAGCAGGGGACGAAGCCGGGATACGTGCATGGTGCGCCTCACAGAGAACAGCAACCGCCAAAGTGGGACATTATGCCCAAACGGTAACGGTCCAGTCACTCTCTGTCCGGCAGATAGTCATTTCGGCACGCGCTCGTCGCGCCGCGGCTGGTCACGCGCGGTCTTCCCGCCGAGCCTCCAGGGCCTGCACCCGCTCCCGGATCCGCCGCACCCCCTCGCCAGTGACGACGTAACCCGCCTCGTGCACCATCGCCTGCGCGGCCCGGCGGCGGTCCGGCGTCGGCGAGGTGTCCGCCAGCACCGCCGTCGCGACGCCAGAGCCGTCCAGGCACATCACGCGCCGTGACTCGACACGGTCGGCGGGATCCGCGACCGTCGCGTCAAGCACCCACGAGGCCGCGCCGGAACCCGAGGTCCACCGCACCCGCGCCCCGAGCAGCCGTTCACCGCGCGACAGCAGCGCGGTCCACCAGGTCTGGAAGGCGTGCGTACGCCAGACCAGCAGCGGCACGTCCCGGGTGCCCGCCTCACGCCAGGCCCCGCGCCCCACCAGACCGAGCGTGGCGGAGACGGTCTGCGGCAGCGTGTCCGCCACCGGAGCGTCGTGCAGGTCGGCGAAGTGCCGCAGGTAGCGGACGCTGTGCGCGTGCGGGGGCATGCCCAGCGCCACCCGGCCGCTGCCCTCGTACCGGCCGAACTCGACGTTGGTGGTCAGGCCGGGCGTGCCGGGCATCTCGCGCGGGACCCAGAACAGGATCGCGTCGACGACCGACATCCACCGGTCCTCCCAGAGCTGGTGCGCGTAGTCGACCGGCGGATGGTGTCGGTCGCGCGGCTCCGGCACGAACACCACCAGCGCCCCGCCGCCCGACCACTGCTCCTCGATCAGCCGCAGGGCCTCCGGCCGCCAGGACGGCAGGTCGGGATCGCGGGGCATCGGGCCCGCGACGAACACCGACGCCTGCCAGCCGGCGGGCGGTTGCTCGCTCGCGTACACGACGGTGGTCCGCGGTGCCGTCACAGGCCGACGCCGACCCGCTCGCAGAAGCCCCGCAGCTCCACCCAACCGGTGCCGCGGCGCGCCCGCTCCAGCATGCCGCGCGCGGTCTCCTGCACGATCGGCGACATGCGCACCCGCTGCGGTGCGACGCGCTCGGCGATCAGGAACTGCCGGATGGCGGCCTGGTCCTGCCCGATGTTGGCCAGTGCCCGCGCCACGTCGATGTGGAACCCGGCCTGCCGGGACACGACCGGCACGTCGTTCGGGTTCACGTTCCTGGCGATCTCCACGGCACGTCCCGGGTCGGCACCGTCGGCGTCCATGTTGACCTGCCAGAACCTGATGTTCGTCGGCCCGAAGTTCAGGCCCAGCGCCGCGCTCTGCCCGGTCAGCTCGGCCAGCCGCTCGGCCTCGGCGACGGCGCTGACGGACCCGCCGACATCGCCCTGCGCGTACCGGGTGAACGCGGCCACCATCAGCAGCTGGCCGAGCATCTCCCGCGCGTCCGGCAGGCCCGCGGCCTGCTCCAGGTCGGCGACGGCCCGGTCGGCGATGCGCTGAGCGCGCGAGTACAGGCCGCAGCCGGCGGCGGCGTGCGCCTGCGTCCACGCGGACAGGCCCATGATCACGGGATCGCCGAGCGCGGCCGCGGCCTGGCGGCTCCGGTCGGCGATCATGACCGCGCCGGCCGGGTCGCCGAGGTAGCGCACCACGAACGACGCCGTCTCCTGCGCCAGCACCAGGCCGCGCAGCGCGCCCACCCGGTCCGCCCCGAACGACGCGGCGTGCAGGCCCTTCAGCAGCTCGGGCAGCACGGACGAGGCACCGGTGTAGTCGCACTTGAAGCGGAGGCTCTGCGCGAGTTCGAGCCGCTGGGTGAGCAGGTCGAGCGGCACCGGCTCGGCCAGCGGCGGGTCTTCGAGGTCGGCCTCGATGACGGCCTGCATGGTCTGCGCGACGGCGGTGCGGGTGTGCGCGTAGTCCCCCGCCACCAGCCCGGCCGCCCCGGTCAGATCGGAGAGCGAGACCTTGAGCGCCTGCGCGATGTCCGCGAGCTGGAAGCGGTTGTCGGCGCTGCGCTGCCCTTTCTCGATCCGCCCCCACTGGGTGTGCGAGATCCCGGCCAGGGCGGCCGCGTGCCGCACGGAGTAGCCGCGGATCTCACGCAGCCGCCTGATCTTGTCGCCGATCGGTTCGGGTGACGGGCGTTCGGGTGACTTCATCGCGTGTCCTACGAGGTAGGCGAGTGGCGCTGACTCCAGATTAGAGCCCGTGGTGCCAAATGGTGCCACCCACAACGGTGAACCTCAATACCGTAGGAGGGAGGGCCGGAGTACGCGCCCGCAGCGCGCACCCCGGCACGGACCCGGTGCCGCGACGCCCATGAACAGTGCTTCACCCGTCCCGGCACCGCCACCGCGAACGGAGGACGGACCATGTCGGGGCTGGACACGCTCGCCGCGGCGATCGCGGGCCTGGCCGTCGGCTTCCTCGCCGGCCTGTGGTCGGCCCGGCGGCGCAGACCCTCCCTGCCCGCCGACGAGGTGCCCCTCACCTGGTGCGGCAACTGCGGCCAGCCGACGGCCGCGCTGTGCCACGAGCACAAACGGCAGGCGGCCGGACACCCACAGCAGCAGTGATCCAAAAGTACTTTGACCAGGCCAAACGAGCCGATGCCCGGAACTACGATGGGTGGGTTCGGGTGCCGTCGACGGTCAGGCACAACCGGCGTTTCCGGCACGGAGTTCACGACGAAGGCCGTGATGGCGATGTTGAGGCGTTCTCGGGCGGTCAGCGGAACGGATCTGCGCTCTCGGAGCGGCGCACCATGGTCACCAGCCCCAGGCGCCCGCCTGGCGTGCACGGCGATGCTGGTCGTGAGCTGGTCGGCTGCGGTCGCGTCGCCGAGCACACCAGCGGCAGCCGCCCCCGTCACGCAGTCCTGCGCACCGCCCGCCGCTGGGGCCACACCGTCACCGGGGGGTTCCGTGCTGAAGCAGATCGACCAGGCGTCCCTGCAGGCCGCCGTCGACACCGCCGTCAAGCAGATGCTGGTCCCCGGCGCCGTGGTACTGGTCTGCACGCCGAAGGGTGTCAACACCGTGCTGTCCGGCACCCTCCAGCGGGGCACGCAGACGCCGCCCGCGACCAGCACGCACTACCGGATCGGCTCCAACACCAAGACCATGACCTCCGCGACGATCCTGCTCCTGGCCCAGGAGGGCAAGCTCAAGCTCAGCGACCCGATCTCGGCGTACGTCCCGGACGTGCCCAACGGGGACAAGATCACCATCGAGCAGCTGCTGAAGATGCGCAGCGGCCTGTACAACTACACGGACGCGCCGGAGTTGTCGGCGACCATGGACGCCGATCCGGCGAAGGTGTGGACGCCGCAGGAAGTGCTGGCCATCGCGTTCCGGCACCCGCCGAACGCCGCGCCGGGCACGGAGTACGAGTACAACAACACCAACTTCGTCCTGCTCGGACTGGTCGCGGAGAAGGTCGGCGGCGGCCCGCTGGGCAAGCAGTTCCAGGAGCGGCTGTACGGCCCGCTGGGGCTGGGCCAGACGTCGCTGCCCGCGCCCGAGGACAACACCATCCCGGCCCCCGGCTCGCACGGTTACCTCTACGGCGGTTCGGCCTACGCGATGACCGACGAGCCGTACCCGGCGGACATGCAGGCCGCCATGCGGGACGGGACGCTGGAGCCGATCGACTACACGAACCAGAACCCGTCCTACGCGGCCGCCGCGGGCGGAGCGATCTCCACCGCCGAGGACATCGCCACCTGGATCAAGTCACTGGCCACCGGCAAGGTCTTCGACGCGGACATGCAGCGGCAGTGGCTGGGCAGCTTCCAGGCCGAGGACCCGGCCGCCGGGGCCAGTGGGCAGCAGTACGGGTACGGCATCGCGTACCAGCAGATCGCGCCGAACGTGGGGCTGCACTTCCATGGCGGCGAGATGCCGGGCTTCAACTCGTTCATGGGCCATGACCTGGCCAACGACGTGACGATGGTGATCTGGACGAACCTGACTCTCGACCCGGCCGGCCGCACGACGGCCAACGTGCTGCTGCCGACGGTCCTCAACCAGGTGTACGCGGGCCTCAACCTGCCGACCGCGCCGCCGCCGACCCCCACACCCAGCCCGACCAGCTGAAACGCTGCCCGGATGATGGGAAGGGCACCTTCTACATCGCGGAGCGATGTAGAAGGTGCCCTTCCTTTGCTCATCAGGCGAAGGCCTTGACCTCCAGGAGGCCGAGTGAGGCCGTGCCGGTGGCGGTGAGGGAGACGCGGAGTCTCGTGGTGCTCACCGAGGTGAAGTTGATCGTGTTGTAGGCGTTCTTGGTGAGGGTGTACGTGCTCGCGCCGGGGACGTCGACGTAGGCGCTGCCGTTCCAGTACTGGAGTTTCCAGGTCGACGGCATGTCGATGCCCTGCTCGTCGTCGAAGAAGTAGACCTGGGCCTGCTTCACCGACTGCGCCGACGACCACTGGACCTCGGCCCACTGGGTGCCGGTCTCCGGCCAGGTGCCCCAGCGGTTGCCCTGGTTGGTGCCGCCGTAGTTGGAACTGGTCGGCTCGTCACCGTTGTTGATCGCCGAGCAGGCCTCCCACGAGGACGTGTAGGAGCAGACCGCGCTGCCCGACAGGGCCAGGTTGGTCGACACCGGCGGGTCCGGCGGCTGGACACCGCCCCGGTTGAAGATCTTGATCTCGGTGAGACCGGTCTTCGCGCCGGAGGCGTTGGTCGCCAGGACGCGTACCCGCTGCGCGTTGACCGCCGTGAAGGTGGCCACGTTGTAGTTGGCACGCGGCGCCGACGGGCTCTTGACCTGGCTGGGCACGGTCACCCAGGCGCTGCCGTTGTAGTACTGGATGTCGTACGCCGACGGAGCCCGATAGGTGCTGCTGGCCGGGCGGCTGTCCTTGAAGTACAGCCGGACCTCGTTGAAGGTCTGCGCCGAACCGAAGTTGACCTCGTACCAGTCCTGGCTGTTGGAGGAGCCGCCCGCGCCCCAGTAGGGCTCGTTGATCGGGAAGCCGTCCCGGGCCCCGGCCAGGTTGGCGCCCGAGCCGGTGAAGGACGCGCTGGCCGTGCCCATGGCCGCCAGGTTGGTCAGGTTGGCGGTCAGGTCGACGCCGGCCTTGGCCATGATGTCGGTCATCCGGGCCTCGCTGTGCACCACCTGGGTCGGGGCCTGCAGGCCCGAGACCGCGGTGTTGAAGGCGACGGTGCCGCTGGTGGTGACCGCGCCCGTGGCCGGGTCCCAGGTGAACGGGACGAGGCTGTTGACGGTGGCGACGCGGTTGCCGTTGATGAAGATGGAGTAGCCCTGCGGGATGCCGGTGTAGCGGACCACGCCGTCGGCCGGGTCGTCCCAGACGATCGACAGGTCGGCGTTGCGGTAGCGCAGGTTGTTGATCGCGAAGTGGGTCCAGCCGATGTTGATCGGCGAGAGCTCCACCTTGTTGTCGTTACGCGGCCGCAGGCCCGCCACGTCCTCGATCACGGTCCAGTTGGACGAGCCGAGGATGTTGTGGTGGATCCAGGAGCGGTACTGGATCGAGCTGCCGTTCCAGTCGGCCCAGAACTCGTTGGCGTCCGGGTACTGGGTGTTGCCGCTGGGGTACTGCGCCCAGGCGTTCCAGTACAGCAGCTTCTTGTAGTCCTGCGCGGTCATCCACGAGTTCGGGTAGTTGCGCAGCACCGAGGAGTAGAGCCGGAACTGCACCGTGGAGTTGATGGTGGAGAAGTTGTTCGAGCCGGGCTGGCCCTGCGCGGCCGCGGCCGCCTTGTCCACCTGGTTGGCCGTGTAGAACGGGAAGATCGGGTACTGCTGCGGGCTGTCGTACAGGCGCAGCGCCTGCTTGTAGGTGTCGGTGTTCGGGATCGCGCCGACCGCGAACGGGTAGTAGTTGTTGATCTCCTTCCAGGGGTTGAAGGTCCCGTCCGGGTACCGGTGCTCGAACAGCTGCCGGCTGGAGTTCCACAGCACACTGGTGATGGCGTTCTGGATCCGCGTGGCCAGCGTGCGCATCTCGGCGGCCTTGGTCGTGTTGCCGATCGCGTCGTACGCCTGCGCCGCCGCCAGCGCCCCCGAGTACTGGTAGGCCGACTCCGCGCGGTCCATCCGGCCCGAGCGGTAGTGGAACGACACCGCGTCGGCGTCGTTGCCGGTCAGCGCACCCCAGTCGTACTCGATGAGCCCGTTGTTGTTGGTGTCGTAGAAGGCGAGCTGGCCCTTGACGTCACCCTCGGTGTACTTGGCGATGTTGCCCGCGATCGCCGGCTGGCCGCCGTAGATCTGGTAGGCCTTCCACGCCGCCTCGCCGATGTACTGGGTGTAGCTGTTGGACCAGTTCTCCGGGTCGCCCGGGTTGTCCAGGAAGCGCCCGCCCTTGGAGACCTGCCCGGTCGACAGCACGTTGCCGAACGCGTAGATCGGGTTGCGCAGGTACTTCAGGTCGTCGATGTGCATCGGCTGGGTCAGCACGATCGCGTTGTTGTAGCCCAGCACGCCCTCGGTCGACGTCGGGAACTGGAACGTCTGCCCCGGGATGTCGGCGTCGAGGTTGTTGAAGCGCATCAGCCACCAGCGGTAGTAGATGTTCTTCTTGATCGCCGGCTCGGCGACGTCGATGTAGGGCAGGTTCTGCGCCCACCACAGGTTGTACGCCCGCACGTGGGTCGCGAACGCGGTCGCGTTGCTGTAGCCCGCATACGCGTTGTACTCGCTCAGCGACGCCGGGATCTCGTTGGCGACGAAGCCCATGACGACCTTCGCGGTCACGGTCGCGCCCGCCGCGATGGTCACCGAGCGGTTGAGCCCGCCGCTGGAGACGGTGAACCCGTCACCGGTCAGCCGCGGGTACAGCGTGGTGAGGTTGTTGTACGCGTTGACCTGGCCGGTCAGCTCGCTGCCGCTGCCCGAGGTCGCGAACGGCGAGGTGGCCCGCAGCTGCAGCGTGGTGGAGCTGCTGCCGCCGTTGGTGATCGACAGGTTCGTCACCGCGACGTTGTTGTCGGTGATGAACTTCGTCTGGTTGATCGTGATCGTGCCGCTGGTGTGCACGCTCTTCCAGTGGCTGGGCGCCTGCCAGCGCGAGCCCACCTGCTCGGTGAACGTGCCGGGGGTGACCGCGACGGTGTACGCGTTGCCGTTGTTGATGCTCTCCCAGTAGGCGGCCTGCCCGGCGAAGCCGAGCGTGCCCGGGGTGTGCGTCTTCATGTACAGCGCCCGGCCGCGGGTCATCAGCCAGGTGCCGGCCGGGTCGTTGCCGGGCCGGGCCAGCAGCCGGTCCATCCAGAAGTCGGTGCCGCCCGACTCCGCGTTGTAGCTGGCCTGCATCATGTTGCCGCTGGTGTAGCTCACCGGCGGGGCCGGGATCGTCGGGCCGCTGAACGTGGGGAAGCCGATGGTCTGCGCCGCCATCGCCGGGTTGCTCGCCTGTACGGCGACCACTCCGGCGGCCAGAACTGCGGACAGGCCGAGTGCCAGGCTTCTGCGCCGGTGGCGCGAAAGCAGTGGCATGTTGTTCACCTCCACTTGGGGGACGGTTGGGGGGAACGCGGTGAGTGTTCGGCGGTGAGAGGTCTGGTGACCCGGCCGCGCCCGCCGGGTAGGCGGGGCGGGCACGGCCGGGGGCTATCGGGCTGCTCAGCCCTTCAGCGCGCCGGAGGTGAACCCCCGGACGTAGCTGCGCTGCATGAAGGCGAACAGCAGGAGGCAGGGCACGGCCATGAAGACCACCCCGGCCTCCAGTGCGGCGTAGTCGATGGAGCCGTGGCTGGCGGTGCGCATGTTGACCACGGCCAGGGTGGTCGTGAACCGGTCGGTCGAGTTCAGCAGGATCAGCGGGGCGAAGAACTCGCTCCACGAGGTCAGGAACGCGAACAGGCCGACGGTGACCAGGCCGGGCTTCACCGCGGGCAGCATGATCCGGATCAGCGTGGAGACGCTGTTACAGCCGTCGACCTGGGCCGACTCCTCCAGCTCGCGGGGCACGGCTTCGAACGAGTTGCGCATCATGAAGATCGAGAACGGCAGCTGGAACATGATCAGCACCAGGCTCAGGCCGATCAGGCTGTCCTGCAGGCCGATCCAGCCGAGCAGGACGTAGAGCGCGATGAGGATGGTCGCGTACGGCACCATCAGGATCGCCAGGGTGAGCAGGAACAGCAGGTCCCGGCCGGGGAAGCGGAACCGGCCGAAGGCATACCCGCCGAGGGTGGCGACCAGCAGCGTGCCCGCCACGGTGAGCGCGCTGACCGTGACACTGTTGACGATGTGGTGCACCCGGATGCCGTTGTCCGAGGTGAACAGGCGGTCGTAGTTCTCCAGCCCGAAGCCGGTGCCGGTGCGCAGCGACGCCCAGCCGCTCCACAGCAGGGGCGACAGGAACAGGATCGCCAGCGCCGTGCCGGTGACGTAGTAGCCCCACCGGCTCGTCAGGGAAGACCTGGTCATTGGTGCCTCTCCTAGGAGCGCCGGCGCAGCACGCCGAGCTGGATGACGTTGAAGACGACGAGAACGGCCAGCAGCGCGACCGAGATGGCGGCGGCGGAGCCGAGGTCGAGGCGGATGAACGCCTCCCGGTAGATCACCATCACCAGGGACGTGGTGCTGTTGTCCGGGCCGCCGCGGGTGAGGATCCAGAACTGGTCGAAGGCCAGCAGCGAACCGGTGATCATCATGGTGAGCACCAGCGCGATCGTCGGCCGCATCAGCGGGATGGTGACCCGGCGGAAGGTCTGCCGGCGGCTCGCGCCGTCGATGCGGGCCGCCTCGTACACCTCCAGCGGAATCGCCTGCAGGCCGGTGAGCAGGATCAGCATGTTGAACCCGGCGAAGCGCCACAGCACCAGCACCATCGCCGAACCCAGCGCGGACTCCGAGCTGCCGCTGGTCCAGGAGACGTAGCCGTCGATCACGCCGAGCTTGCGCAGCAGGTCGCTGATCGGGCCGATCTCGTCCGACAGCAGGCCCAGGAACAGCAGCGACGCGCTGGCGAAGCCGACGGCCATGGGCAGCAGGAACGCCGTGCGGAAGAAGCCGACCCCGCGCCGGCGCTGCTGCACCAGCAGGGCCAGCCCGAACGCGACGGCGAACAGCCCCACCGTCATCAGCACCGTGTACTTGACGGTGAACCAGACCGCCGAGGAGACCAGCTCGTTGTCGGCGATGCGGGTGTAGTTGTCGGGCGCGTTCATCGCCGGCGCGCCGAGCAGCGGCCACTTGTGCAGCGACATCCAGCCGACCAGCAGCAGCGGCACCAGGAAGAACAGGCCGACCATGACCGCGGTGGGCATCGCGTAGAGCGCCCCGAGCACTGCGCGGCTGCGGGCGGCGCTGCGCCGGAACCGCTGCGGCGGCGGGGGCGCCTCCGGGGCGGGCAGCGGGCGCGCCGGTCCGCTGCGGGGCGGGGTGAGCGTGGACATCGCGTCTCCGGGTCGGTCGAGGTGGCTTGTCGCCACGCGTGCGCGGCAGGCCGTTCGGTCGAGGTGGCCCGGCCGCCGCGTGAGGGGTGGCGGCCGGGCCGGGCGAGTCAGCCTTGCTGGAGGGACTTGGTGATCGCGGCGTTGCCGTCGGTCAGGGACTTGGCGGCATCACCGAACAGCGCTCCGCGGACCGTCTGCAGCCAGGGGCTCTGCGGGTCGTTGAAGGAGGCGTTGAAGTTCTTCGCGTACGGCGTCTTGCCCTTGGCGACCAGGCTGTTGATGAGCACGATGCGCGGGTCGGCCGAGGAGTACTTGTTCGACGCCAGGTCGGTGCGGATCGGCACGCCCTTGTTCTTGGCGATGACCTCGACCTGCGCCTCGTCGGACATGGTCCAGAGCAGGAAGTCCCACGCCTGGGCGGCCTTGGTGCTGGTGGCGCCGACGCCGATCGCGTCACCGCCGATGAAGGTGGAGTCGCCGCCGTCGGGCCCGCTGATCGGCGCGACGCCCATCTTCACGCCCTTCTCCTCGATGAGGCCCAGCCACACCGACGGCCCGGGGGCGATGCCGATCTTGCCACTCTGCAGCGCGCCGAGCCAGGTCGGACCGGCCTCGTCCTTGGACGCCGGAGCCGCCACGCCCTCGTCGTACAGCGCCCGGTAGAGCGCGAAGACGTCGGCCATCTCCTTGGAGTCGACCTTGGCGTTCTCGCCCTTGGCGTCGAGCACGTCGCCACCCGCGCCCCAGACCGAGGGCCAGAAGGTGAACTCGACACAGCCGCCGCAGTTGCCGCCGAAGTAGGTGCCGTTCACGTCGCCGCCCAGCTTGTCGATCTTGCGGGCGTGCTCGGCGAACTCCTTCAGCGACGTCGGGCCCTTCTCCGGGTCCAGGCCGACCTTGGTGTAGAGGTCCTTGTTGTACAGCATCACCGACATGTCCACGGTGTGCGGGACGGCGTAGTTCTTGCCCTCCCAGGTGCCGGCGTTGAGGTGTCCGGGCGACACCTTGTCCCTCAGGCCGCTGGCCGCCAGGCGCTCGGTCAGGTCGGTCCACAGGCCCTGCGAGGCGTACTGCGCTGCGAACACCACGTCCGCGCCGAACAGGTCGGGCAGCGCCTTCGCGCCGGCCGCGCTGGCCAGCTTCGCCGGGTACTCCTCGTTCGGGTACGAGGTGACGGTCACCTTGTTCTTGTGCGTGGCGTTGTACGCGTCGGCGTACGCCTTGGACACCGACTCGGTGGCCGCACGGGTCCACAGCGTGAGCTGCGCACCGTCGTCGACACCGGCGGTGCCCGACGCGCCGGGAGCCTTCGGGTCATCGCCGCCGCACGCGGCGACAGCGGTCACCAGCAGGGCCGCCGCCGTGACGGCGAGCGCCCGAAGTCCTTTAGATCTCACAATCTCTCCTTCCATCGGTATGTAGTGGAGCGAGGTGCGGTGGTGCGTTCGCGGTGAATCAGGTGGTAGGCAGCCAGACCCGCATGGTGGAGGGTCCGCTGCGCGCCCAGCGGTGATACGGGACCAGGGGCACGTCCAAGGTGGTGCGCTGCCCGACGGGTCCCGCGTCGGCGTACGGCCACGGCCGTTCGGGCAGCTCCTCGGCCACCCCGCGGACCGTCACCCCGCCGTCGGCGGCCGGATCGGTGCCCGCGTCGACCCGCAGGCTGTCCAGGTCCAGCTCGCCGCCGACGGATTCGACGCACAGCACGACCGGCCCCTGCTCCACCGCCACGCAGCCTCTGACCGCGTCGATGCGCGGGTCGGGGCGGGTGAACCGGGGCCGCATCGGCAGCGCCAGCACGATCCGGTCGCCGACGGCGAAGTCGCGCCGCAGCACGACCCGGTCACCGGTGGCCGACTGGGGTTCCCCGTTGAGCGTGACCGTCGCGCCTGCCGCCCACGCGGGCAGCCGCAGCGCCAGCGTCCACGGGCCGGGCTCGGCCGCGGTCACCTCGAAACCGACCGTGCCGTCGTCGGGGTAGCCGGTCCGCATCCGCAGCCCGACCCGCCGCCCGTCGGCCAGCGTCGTGTCGATGTCGGCGTCGGCGTACTGGTGCACGCGCAGCCCGTCGTCGTCGACCGACGCCACGTACGTGGACAGGCTGGCCAGCATCCGGGCCGTGTTGGCCAGGCAGCAGGACACCTCGAACCACGGCGCGCGCGGGCCGCCGCCGAAACCGAGCTGCTCCACGTCGCCGGGCAGCACCGCGGTCAGCGACCGCTGGTGCAGCGTGTGCGCGTAGAAGAAGGAGCGGCCGTCGTCGCCGATCGCGGTGGCCACGACGTTGTACAGGATGCGCTCGATCACGTCGGCGTAGCGCTCGCGGCCGGTGGCCAGCATCAGCCGCCAGGCCACCATGATCGCCGCGATGCCGGCGCAGGTCTCCGAGTAGGCCCGGTCGGCAGGCAGCACGAAGTCGTCGCTGAACGCCTCGTCCAGGTGCCGCGAGCCCATGCCGCCGGTCAGGTAGGTGCGCCGGGCCAGGGTCCGGTCGAACTGCGCCGCGACCGTCTCCAGCAGCTCGTCGTCGCCGGTCTCCACGGCCAGGTCGACCACGCCCGCGGCCAGGTAGAGGGCCCGCACGGCGTGCCCGCGCAGCACCTTCGCCTCGCGCACCGGGATGTCGTCGCTGAAGTAGCTCCAGCCGAACTCGTGCCGCGGCAGCGTACGCCGGCCGCGCCGGGCCACGAACAGCGCCGCCTGGTCCAGGTAGCGCTGCTCCCCCGTCGCCCGGAACAGTTCGACCAGTCCCGGCTCGATCTCCGGGTGCCCGCAGACCGCGTCGCGCCCGGCCGGGCCGAACTCCTCGCACACGTGGTCGGCGACCCGCCGGGCCACGTTCAGCAGCGCGTCGTCGCCGCTGGTCCGGGCCCGCGCCACCGACGCCTGCAGCAGGTGCCCGGCGCAGTACAGCTCGTGCCCCCAGGCCAGGTCGCCGTAGCGGGCCTGCTGGCCGGGCCGGCCGAACGCGGTGTGCAGGTAGCCGCCGGCAGCCTGCGCACCGGCGATCATCGTGGTCAGCTCGGCGATCTCGGTGTCGCGGGCCGGGTCGGCCTGCCGGCCGGTCTCCCACGACATCGCCTCGATCAGCTTGTACACCTCGGAGTCGGAGAACTCGCGACCGCGCCGCTCGGCGCTGCCCCGGCCCACTTCAGCGGTGAAGTTGCCGGTCCAGCCGAGCTTGTCCATCCATTCGCGACCGTGGTCGAGCGTCGCCCGCCCGTTGGTCGCCTGCCGCTGCGCCCAGAAGCCCCCCGTGATCCGAACCTCGCTCAGGCCCAGCGGTCGCAGGACTCCTCGCGACGGCACCACGGGCCGACCTCCGGTGAGGTCGGCGGTTCGCGCCGCCACCGTCATCTCCGCCTCCAACAGACTCTCGTGACCGCGGTCACTTCGACGTTGGAGCAACGATGGACGCCGAAAACCTTTTCGGCAAGATGGCCGTCGTGTCACATCTCGATAACGTGGACCGTGCTAGCCACGGCGATGCCTTGGTGCGTATGCTCCGACACGTTGTCGAAAAACGAGCGAAAGGCTTTCCATGGGCAGGCGGCGATCGACGTCGGTGACCCTCACCGACGTGGCCCGGCTGGCGGGGGTTTCCGTGGCCACCGCCTCCAAGGCGCTCAACGCGCGCGGCGAGGTCGCGCCCGACACCCGGCTGCGCGTGCTGCAGGCCGCCAACCAGCTCAGCTTCCAGCCCAACGTGCTGGCCCGCGGGCTCATCTCCGGGCGCACCCGCACCATCGGCCTGCTCACCGACGAACTCGGCGGCCGCTTCTCCATCCCGATCCTGCTCGGCGCCGAAAACGCTCTCGGCAACGAGCAGATGTCGGTGCTGCTGTGCGACGCCCGCGGCGACGCCATCCGCCGCCAGCACTACATCCGCACCCTGCTGGCCCGGCAGGTCGACGGGTTCATCATCCTCGGCGACAGCAACGACCTGCGCCCCTCGCTCAGCCGCGACATCCCGGTGCCGGTCGTCTACGTGTACGGCCAGTCCACCGACCCCGCCGACCTGAGCGTGCTCGCCGACGACGAGGGCGGCGGCCGCATCGCCATGGAGCACCTGGTCAGCCTGCGCCGGCGCAACATCGCCCACATCACCGGCCCGCAGAGCTACCGCGCCGCCCGCGACCGCGTCACCGGATTGCAGGCCGTGCTCGCCGAGTCCGGATGGGAGCTGGTCGGCGGCGAGCCGCTGTACGGCGAATGGTCACAGCGCTGGGGCCGGCACGCCGCCCGCATGCTGATCACCGCCCACCCGGAGATCGACGCGATCTTCTGCGGCAACGACCAGATCGCCGCCGGAGCCGCGCAGGCGCTGCAGGAACACGGCTGCCGAGTCCCCGACGACGTCGCCATCATCGGGTACGACAACTGGGAGGAGATGGCCGCCGACTGCCGCCCCCCACTGACCACGGTCGACCTCAACCTGGAACAACTCGGCGCGACCGCCGTCATGCACCTGTTCGCCGCCCTCGACGGCACCCCGTCCTCCGGCGTCATCCGCCAACCCTGCCGCCTCGTCGTCCGCGAATCCACCGGCCCGCTGCCTCAGCAGGCCTGACTCAGCCGCCAACGGGTCCCGGCGGAACCGACCCTCTGCGCTTCCTCAGCCGGACGTCCGCCAGGCACGCCGCCATCGACAGGCAGCTGAACGCGATGTACTCATCGGACGGATCCGGCGAAGCGGCCTCGTCACCGCAGAGCCAGTCGTCCAGTTCGTCGATCGACTCGGTCACCGCGTCGGTCAGCTCGCGCAACTGCGCATCGGTGGCTGCTTCCATCAGGTCCGAGCGCTCGCCGTCCTCCGGCACGCTCCACCGCTCCACCAGCGGAATCAGGTGCCGAACATTCTCCGGCACCCGGGTCGGGTCGGCCTTCATATGATCCACTCCAGCCGAAACAGGGCACGACGACTGTACTTGCCTGGATCTAGAAGAGTTGTGGTCATGGATGTCGTACGGTCGGGGGCATGGCAAGTGAGCAGGCGGCGGATATTCTGGGTGAGATCGGCGGGTTTGTGGAGCGGATTCACGCGCTCGACCCGCACGCCCCGGCAAGCACCGAGCTGACCGTGCGCGTCGACGGGCGCGAGTCGCGGCTCATGCTGAGCGAGCCGGTCGCACAGGCGCTGCGGCTGGCGCTGCAGGACTACCACGACCCGCGTGACCAGGGCCGGTGCGACCATTGCGGCGGACCCCGGCTCGACGAGAACTTCCAGTGCCGCGACTGCGGCAGCTTCAACGGCGTGTTCGGCCAGATGCTCGCCGAGCGGGCGTACGGCTACACCGAGCCCGAACCGCTCCCGCCCGCCGACAGCGCCGGACGACACACGCGGCACGAGCCCTGACACCCGACGGCGCGGTCAGTCCTCCGTGCCCGTAGGCAGGTACCGCGCCCGATACGCCCCGGACAGCGTCACCACCAGGTACTGCAGTAATCCCACCTCGAGGTCCTCGTCCGGGTGTCCGGGGGCCCTGATGCGCAGACCCCACTGGTCAGGCTGGCCCTCGTGGTCGAGCACCCAGGAGACGAGCGCGCCGTCGGCGGTAGTGGCGACCGGCAGCGTCCGCGCTGTCATGTACCGGAGCGGACCTACCAGCGGTCCGAGCAGCGGTGGGGACAGCTCGGCAGGTGGCAGCACCGAGACGCGGCGGTCCAGCGTGCCGCAGCCGTATCGGTCGGCCAGCCAACGGTAGTCGGCGGGAAGGGCCACGCCCAGCCCGGACGACACGGCGTCCCAGTCGACCGATGTGCCGGCCGCTGGCGGCGGTGCGACTTGCGCGAGGCGCGCGGGCAGGTCAGCGCCGTAACTCAGGTCCACCACCAGCTGGATCGGCAGGTCGCTGCCTTCCTGCACGACCGCGACGGTCACCGCCCAGTGCCCGGCGCGCATCCGGACCCGCGATCCGTAGTAGATCAGCGTGTCGACGGCGAGGTCGTCCGCAGCGGGCAGTCCGAGCCGGGCGGACACGGCAGCCACCCCCGCCTCTGCGTCGAGGTACTGCTGGTCCACCGCCGCCGAATAGGCGTCGTCGTCGTCGAAGTCGTCGTAGTCGAGTTCGTCCGAGCAGCCGAAGCCGGCCAGCTCGAAGCTCACCCGCGCGCCACCGGTGACGTCGAGGATCGCGGCGGTCATGCCGCCTGACGCGAAGCCGCGGCCGGACCGACCGCGCGGGCTCCCTCCGGCGTCGGTCAGGATCTGCGCGATCACGTCTTCGGCGGGCGGGTCGACCAGCGGGGCGAACCGCTCGATCACCGACCGCAACCGGTCGGCCTTGGCCGCATGGTCGTCCGCGGCAGCGTCCGGTGATCGCCCGGACCCGTGAGTGATCTCGTTCAGCGGTTCCATCCGCGGAAGCGTGCCATGATCGCCGTGCGGTGGCAACGGGTCACAGGGGTGGGCCGGCATAGCGCTTGCCGTCGAGGTAGGGCCACGGGTTGGCGCGGCAGCCGCGCAGGCCGTACGTCTGCTGCTGCATCGTCGGCGCGGGTCGGCCCTTGCCGGGGCAGCGCTCGTGATCGCGGCCGAACTCGTGGCCGACCTCATGGTTGATCACGTAGCTGCGGTACACCGACAGCTCGATCCGCCCGTTCACATAGTCGGGCACGGACAGCCGCCAGCGGTTGAGGTTGATCACGACGCGTCCGGGCAGGCGGCATGACGTGTACGACACCCCGTCGAGCCGGGTGTCCATCCCGCCGAGGGCGCACAGCTTGCGGGTGGTCTCGCCGGTGGCGAGGTAGATCGTGAAGTCGTACGCCGAGTTTGCGGGCACCCGCTGCAGGCGGCGTTCCCGACCGCCGATCCAGCTACGGGGATCGCCGAGCGTCCGGTCGACGGTCCGGGTGAACTCGGCCAGCTCGGTCCCGGCGATGTTGTTCTCGACCGCGACCCGGTATCGCCGCAGCCCGCCCGCGCTGCCGAGCACCGCACCCTGACCGCTCGCGTACTTCCAGGTGCCGGGCCCGGACGCCGGAAAGTCCCCGGGCAGCTGGTAGACCGGTGTCGGTGACGAGGACGAGCTCGGCGACGCCGGGGCCGTCGACGGTGCCGGGAAGATTCCATCGCCCGCCACGGGCCTCGGCTGCGCGACCGGTTCCTCGGCCCCGCGCAGCAGCCCCAGTCCGACCAGCACGGCTCCGGCTGCCAGGCACAGCAACGCGAGCCAACCCCGGACGCCGGAGGAGGCAGCACTTGAGCCAGGGGTGCTTCTTGCCGGTGCGGTACGTGTCGCGTTCGCCACGGACGGACGGTAGGCAGCACACGATCAAGAACTGTTGAAGAACCCGTACGCCCGGCATGTGCTGCGGCCAGGGGCTTCCACCGGTGGATCAGTCCTCGCCGAGGTCGGTGCACCATGTGATCGTCGCGTCGTCGGCGGTCACCGCGTCCCGTCCCTCGGCCTGCCGAACCTGACGAATGATCTCCGCCGGTCCCTGAGACGCCAATACCGCCAGGACTCCCGGCCAGTCGGCGAGCCCGAACCGGTCCACGAAACGGCCGGCCCCGTTGCTGAGCAGGACGGCACCTGACAGCTCCAGGACCGGGCGGCTCCCGGTGAGCGCCTCGTCGGCGGCCCGCGGGTCGTCCTTGGCCAGCCAGAATCCGCCCGGCGCGTTGCGGTGGGCGCGCAGTTCGCGCAGGACCTGTCGCCGCTCGTCGCTGCCCGCGGCGGTCGCCTCGTACGCAGGCTGGTACGACCGGCTGATGACCACCTCACGGGGGTCGGTGACGACGAGCGGCGCACCGTCCGACATGTCCAGCACGACTACGGTGTCCCCGAGCACCAGGTATTCGGCCAGGCCGCCGGAGATCCGCAGCATGGCCACGGTCGCGGACGGGCTGATCGGGTCGGCGACGTCGCAGGTGTCCCGGTGCTCGCCGGTCACCTGGGTGATGGCCTCGGCGAGCACCGCGGCGAGGCTGCGATCGTCGCGCAGCGGAAGCAGGCCGAGCAGGCAGCCGCCCAGGCGGTGGGCGTACCAGGCGACGCCGTGACCGCAGACCGACTCCGCGCCGGGAATGCCGGCCCCGTCGATCAGCACCGCCGCCGAGGCCGTGGCACCGGTGAAGTCCTCGTTCACCCGGCCGGTCCGAGCCGGGGCACTCGTCATCCACACCCGCATCATCGGCCGCCCTCTCGCAGGTCGAAGCGTCGACTGTACCGGCGGGCGGGGCGAAATGCCGGGGCGTGCGGACAGGTGATTCGGATAGGTTCGTCGGCATGCTGCCGTCAGCTTTCCCCCGGCTGCGCGCCGGTGTACGCGCCATCGTGCTGGACGAACAGGACCGGGTGCTGCTGTGCCGGTGGGCCTTCGACAAGCCCGAGGGCCCGATCGTGGTGTGGGGCACCCCGGGCGGCGGGATCGAGCCCGGCGAGACTCCGCTGGCCGCACTGCGGCGCGAGCTCACCGAGGAGATCGGGCTCGCGCTGACCGCCGATCCGCCGCACGTGTGGCATCAGGAGGTCGTGCGGGAGGGCCACATCACCGGCTTCGACGGCGTGGTCAACGACATCTACCTGGTACGCACGTCGTCGTTCGACCCGCGCGGCGTGCTGACCGACGACGAGCTGGCCGCCACGGAGAACATCAGCGAGTTCCGCTGGTGGACCCAGCAGGAGCTGACGCTGTACCGGGGAACCGACCTGTTCGCGCCCCGGGCCCTGCCCGCGGCGCTGGCGGCGCTGCTGGCCGACGGCCCGCCGGGGCAGCCGATCCCCATGGGGCTCTGACGTCTCAGGCGGCGGGCAGCCGGATGGTGAAGGTCGTGCCCACGCCGAGCACACTGACCACGTCGATGTCGCCGCCGTGGTCGGCGACGATCTGCCGGGCGATGGACAGGCCGAGGCCCGAGCCGGTGGTGTAGCGCTCGCCCCGGCCGCGGGCGCGGTCGGCGCGCCAGAGCCGGTCGAACAGGTGGGGCAGGTCCTGCTCGGCGATGCCGCTGCCGGTGTCGGTGACGCGGACCAGGTGCCGGTCACCGTCCGGGGTGACGCCGAGAGTGATCGTGCCGCCGGACGCGGTGGCGGCCAGGGCGTTGCGGATCAGGTTGCCGATCACCTGGCGCAGCCGGTCCGGATCCGCGTGCACCCAGCGCGGGCCGTCGCCCTCGGCCGCCAGGACCACCCCGGCGGCGGAGGCGAGCGCGGCGTGCGCCGTCCGGCAGGCCGCGACGAGTTCACCCAGGTCGAGGCGGGTCTTCTGGTACGTCAGCACGCCCGCCTCGGCCAGCGCCAGGTCCTGCAGGTCGTCGACGATGCGCTGCTGCAGCACGGCCTCGTCGTGCAGGGAGTCGAACAGCTCGGGCGTCGGCGGCAGCACCCCGTCCTTGAGCGCCTCCAGGTAGCCGCGCAGGTTCGCCAGCGGTGTGCGCAGCTCGTGCGCCACGTCGGAGATCATGCGGCGTTGCAGCTCCTCGCTGCGCTGCAGGGAGTCGGCCATGCGGTTGAACGAGCGGGCCAGCCCGGCGAGCTCATCGTGGCCGCGTACCGGAACACGTTCGGTGAGCTTGCCCTCGCCGACCCGCGCCGACGCCGCGGTCAGCGCGCCGATGGGTCGCAGCACCCGGCGGCTGAGCAGCCAGGACGCGCCGACGGCGGTGAGCGCGACGACGGCCGCGGTGAGCACGATCGAGTCGACCGGCAGCCGTGGCGCGGGCTGCTCGGCCGCGCCGAGGTACACCCGCATCTGCGCGGGCGCGTACGCGCCGACGGCTCGCGAGAACGCGTCCTGCAGGCACGGCACCACCGCCTGCTCGGCCTGATGCCGGCAGGCCAGCAGTTCGGCCTCGAACACCCGGTCGATGTCCGAAGAGGACTGCTCCCGCGACCGGACCTCGCACGACTTCGACTGCGCGGTGTACTCGACGGGCTGCGGCATGGGGATGCCCACCCGGGAGTCGGCGAGCCGCACCCCGATCCCGGCCTCGGTCAGGCAGGCCGCCAGGCGCAGCCCGACCTGGTACTCGAACGTGGCCAGCAGCACGGTCTTCGCGCCGGCGGGCGCGCCGTTCTTGGGCAGCGGCCGCCAGGTCGGGCGTGGATCGACCAGCAGCGGCGGGCCGGTGACGCCGCGGGCCGGGCTGCCGGCGAGCACGTCCGAGTCGACCACGACCGCGCCGGAGACGGTGGTCACCTGGATGCGCTGCCCGGTCTGCAGGGACAGCTCGCGTACCCGGTCGGCGACGCCGTCCCAGCCGCCGCGGGTGCGGGCGTAGTCGGCCAGCTCGCCTGTGATCAGGGCCTGCTGCTCCGCGCTGGCGCTGACGGTGCGGTCGAACTCCCGCGACGCCTGCTGCAGGGTGAGCCAGGCGGTCGCGGCGGTCGCCGTGACCGCGATGAACATGACCAGCGCGACGACCCGCAGCCGAAAGCTCACGCCTTCTCCACCAGGCGGTACCCGCGGCCGTAGACGGTCTGCACGTAGCGGGACTCGGCCGGGTCGTCCTCGATCTTGCGGCGCAGGTTCATCACGTGCGCGTCGACGGTGCGCTCCTCGACGTGGTTGTCGAAGCCGAAGGCCCGGTCGATGATCTGCGCACGGGAGAACACGCGGCCGGGGGACGCGGCGAGGGTGGCGAGGATGCCGAACTCCTTGGCGGTGAGCGCGACGAGGCGGCCGGCGACCCGCACCTCGAACCTGCCCTCGTCGATCTCCAGGTCGCCGACCCGGAGCACCTCCTCCTTGGCGGTGCCCGGCCGGGCGCGGCGCAGCAGGGCCCGCACCCGGGCGGCGAGCTGCCGCGGGCTGTACGGCTTGGTGACGTAGTCGTCCGCGCCGAGGTCGAGGCCGACGAGGATGTCGTCCTCGGTGCTGCGGGCGGTGAGCAGCAGGATCGCCACATCCGACTCGGCCCGCAGGATGCGGCACACGTCGAGGCCGCCGAGGGTCGGCATCATCACGTCGAGCACGACCAGGTCCGGCCGGTACGCCCGGCAGCGCTCCAGCGCGGCGAGGCCGTCGCCGACGACCTGGACGCTGTGGCCTTCGCGTTCGAGGTAGACCCGCAGCAGGTGGGCCTGCTTGGGGTCGTCCTCGGCGATCAGCACCCGCGCGCTCACTCCGGCCTCCCTGTTCGGCGAGTTTCCGACCTTAACCGCCGGCCGGCACGGGGTCTCGGTCCTTCATCGGTTCTTCACGGCTGCCTCAGCTCAGTACATAAATTATGAATTATTCTTGACACACGGCTGTAACAGCGCACAAGATCGGGGAAACCCCTTTCGCAGCAAGGAATCCGATGTGAAACGACGCGTGCTCACCGGCTTGCTCTGCCTCGCCACCGGCCTGCTGACCGTCCCGGCGCCCGCCACCGCGGCCCCGGCGCCGACCCGCCAGGAAGTGCTGAGCCCGACCCCCTACCAGGGCTGGAACACCTACTTCGGCCTCGGCGGCGACTTCTCCGAGCAGTCGGTGCGGGAGGTCGCCGACGCCATGGTCGAGCGCGGGCTCGCCAAGGCCGGCTACGACATCGTGTGGCTCGACGGCGGCTGGCAGGACCCGCAGCCGCGGACCGCCGCGGGCGACCTGCAGGCCGACCGGACCCGCTTCCCCGCCGGGCTGCAGCCCCTGGTGGACTACATCCACGGCAAGGGCCTCAAGGCCGGCATCTACACCGACGCGGGCCCGTACATCCCGGGCAAGTGCGGCCTCGGCAGCGGCGGCGGCTACTACCAGCGCGACGCCGACCAGTTCGCGGCCTGGAAGTTCGACGCGGTCAAGGTGGACTTCCTCTGCGGTATCGCCGCGAACCTGGACCCGAAGACGGTCTACACCGAGTTCGCCCAGGCGCTGCGGGACAACGCCAGCGGCCGGCCGATCATCTTCAACCTGTGCAACCCGGTGACCTCCCCGGACTGGGGCGACTACCCCGAGGAGCAGCAGTCCACGTACTCGTGGAGCTACGCGCCGGGCATCGCCCAGTCCTGGCGGACGTACACCGACGTGGGCTTCGTCGGTGACATCAAGTTCAAGGACGTGCTGCGCAACTACGACGCGAACGCCCGCCACCCCGAGGCGACCGGCCCCGGCCACTACAACGACCCCGACTACCTCGCGCCGCAGCTCGGCATGTCCGACGAGGAGTTCCGCACGCAGATGACGCTGTGGGCGGCGGCCGCCGCGCCGCTGGTCGTCGGCAGCGACATCCGCAAGCTCAGCCAGACCTCGGTGGACATCCTGACCAACCGCGACGTGCTGGCGATCAACCAGGACCGCGCCGCCGTGCAGGCGGTCCGGGTCGGACCGGCGGGCACGACCGAGACGTGGGTCAAGCGTCTGGCCGACGGCGGCCGGGCCGTGGTCCTGCTGAACCGGGGTGACAGCCCGCGCACGCTGACCGCGCAGGCCACCGCCACCGGTCTGACCGGCTCGCGGTTCACCGTCAAGAACGCGTGGACCGGGCAGGTCACCGAGAGCGCGGGCACGCTGAGCGCGGCGGTGCCCGCGCACGGTGCCGCCCTGCTGCGGGTCACCCCAGCCCGCGGCGTGCCGGGCGTGCCGCACGTGACCGCCGGGATCCCGCAGGTGACGCAGGTCAACGGCGCGACCCTGCCGGCCGGCGCCGCGCCGGTGCTCGCGGGCGGCGACCAGGCACGGGTCGAAGTGGCCGTCCGCAACGACGGGCTGCTGCCGGTGCTGCAGCCCAAGGCCCAACTGGCCGGTCCGGCCGGCTGGACGGTACGCGCCGCGGGCCAGGCACCGGTGCTGATCGCGCCCGGTGGCAGCACGGTCCTCGCCTTCACGGTGACGGTACCGGCCGGCGCCGCTCCGGGTGACGGCACGCTGACCGCCACCACCTCGTACGACGTGCTCGGGCACGGGCGGCTGCGGCAGACGACCGCCTCGGCGGTCGTGGTGGCCCCGGCCCCGCCGACCGGGTCGGTCGTCCTGTCGCACCACACCTGGATCAGCGCCACCAGCGGCTGGATGAGCCCGACCGTCGATCTGAGCGTCGGCGGCTGGTCGCCGATCAGCATGCTCGGCACGGTGTACCCGACCGGCATCGGCGTCGCCTCGCCGTCGACGATCCGCTACTACGTCGGCGCGAAGTGCAGCGGGCTGGCCACGACCATCGGCCTGGACGACGCGGTGCGCAACGTCGGCCCCGAAGGCGCGACGTCGACGTTCCAGGTGATCGGCGACGGCCGCACGCTGTACGACAGCGGGCTGCTGACCCGTGACGACACCCGGCAGATCACCATCGACCTGACCGGCGTACGGGTGCTCGACCTGGTCGTCGGCGACGGCGGGGACGGCGGCTACAACGACCGCGCCAACTGGGCGGGCCTGACCGCCACCTGCTGAAACGCGCGCGGCCGCACCCGGGTGACCCGGGTGCGGCCGCGTACGTCACGGACGCCGCCAGCCAAGGTCGCGGCCGGCCTGGCCGAGCAGGCGCGTGAACGGATCCGCGTCGGCGGCCGTCGGCACGGGCTCGCCGAAGACCTTCCACTCCCGGGCCATCGGCCCCATCTCGTCGACCATCACCAGCAGCTCCTCGACCGCCGCCGGGCTCGGCGCGTACGGCCGCCCCGTCGCCACCGCCAGGTCCCACGGGTGCAGGGTCAGGTCGAGCAGCGCCATCCGGCCCACCGCGGGCTGCGGCAGTCCCATGCCGGGCGAGACGCCCTCCAGCGCCGACTCGTCCGACCAGGCCGCGATCAGCTTCTCCGTCTCGGTCGCGAAGCGGGCACGCCAGTCCGTGCCGAGCACGTCCGGGGTCCCGGAGAAGTCCGCGGGCTCCCGGCGGGCCAGGGCCTGGAAGTTGACGACGACCTGGAACAGGTGGTTGACCAGGTCCCCGACCCGGAACTCGGCGCACGGCGTGGCGGCGGCGAGCTGATCGTCGGTGACACCCTGGAGCACGGGCACAGCCACGTCGGCGGACTCGCGCAGTAGTTTCGAGATCGTGGTCATACGGCCACGCTAGCCAGCGGCGTGCGGGGAGGTCTTGAACAAATGCGACAGCCACGCCGGGACACCCGGGGCATCGTCGACCCGGCCGCGCTGCTGCGGCAGGCGCGGTTCCGGCGGCTCGCCCCCGCCGCCGAGCTGGCCGAGCTGGTCGAGCACTACTGGTTCATCGACTGGGACCTCGACCAGCCGTTCGAGCAGCACGTCGTCGGGCACCCGGCGGTGAACCTCGTCGTGCTGCGCCCGACCCTGAGCGACCCGGTCACCGCCGAGGTGTCCGGCGCCGCCCGCGAGCTGTTCTCGATCAAGCTGGCGGAGCGGGGCTGGGTCCGGGGCGTGCAGTTCCGGCCGGGCGCGTTCCGGGCGTTCTCCCGCCGCTCACCGGCGGAGCTGACCGGTCGGCGGGTGCCGCTGGCGCAGGTCCTGCCGGTGGCCGACCCCGGTGACCGGCTGGCCGCCGCGGCGACGGACGAGGCCGCTGCCGCGGTCTTCGACAAGCTGCTGCTGGGCCTGCGGCCAGACCTCGACGATGCGGTACGGCTCGCGATGCGGCTGGTGGACCGGGTCCGCCACGACCGCGGGCTGCGCCGGGTCGAGGAGCTCTCGCAGCAGGCGGGCATGTCGGTGCGCTCGCTGCAGCGCCTGTTCACCGAGTACGTGGGCATCGGCCCGAAGCAGGTGATCCTGCGCTACCGGGTGCACGGGGCGATCGAACTCGCCGAGGGCGAGGTGGACTGGGCGGCGGTCGCCGCGGAGCTGGGCTACAGCGACCAGGCGCACCTGGTCCGCGAGGTCACGGCCGCGATCGGGGTCTCCCCCGCCGCGTACGCGGCCTCGCTGCGCTGAGCACCCCGAAATTCACCCCTTGAGCGATCGCTCAAACAGCCGTACAGTCTGTTTGAGCGATCGCTCAACACCGGTTCCGGGAGGGGTGGCGACTGATGGGACGGCAGCTGTACATCGAGGTCCACATCCGCGCCGACCTCGACAAGGTGTGGGCGTTCACGCAGGACCCGGCGCTGCACCAGCGTTGGGACGCCCGGTTCACCACCATCGAGTACCTGCCGGGGACCAGCCCGCAGCGCTTCCGCTACGAGACCCGGCTCGCGCCCGGCCTCGTGCTCGCAGGCGTCGGCGTCACCGCGGGCGAGCGCACCCGCCCGGACGGCACGCGCACCTCGGCGCTGCGCTTCCACTCCTGGCTGATGACCGGAGCCGGTTACTGGCGGTACGTGCCGACCCCCACCGGGGTCCGCTTCCTCACCGGCTACGACTACACGCCGCGCTTCGCCCTGCTCGACCGCCTCCTGCTGCGACCGCTGATGGGCTGGGCCACCGCCTGGTCCTTCGACCGCCTGCGCATCTGGCTGGAGGACGGCGTGCCACCGCGCCGCTCCCCGCTGCGGCTGCTCCCCCGCTGGGGCGCGCCGTCCGCCCGCCGCTGCCTGCGCACCCCGCCCGACCGGACCGCCGGCCGCGCCCCGTCCCTCTTGGAGACACTGTGAACTCGCTGTTCCACACCGCACTCGGTGACGACTTCGACCGCCTGCACCCCCGTCTGCGGGAGCGCTTCGGTTTCACCAGCACCGACGGGCGCGGCTGCGTCGGCCACGGCGTCATGGACCGCATCTGGCGCGGGCCGGCGTACACCCGGCCGTTCCTGGCGCTGGGCACCATGCGCAACATCATGTTCCCGGAGCAGGGCCGCAACGTGCCCTTCACCATCGAGAACTACGCCTACCCCGACTCCTACGGCCGCGAGACCCTCACCTTCGTCCGCACCTTCGAGTTGCCCCGGCGGCGTCGCCGCTTCGACGCCACGATGGTCTGGGACCCGCACCGCGAGGTCATCGTCGACTACCTCGGCACCCACCAGCACATCGCCGCCGACCTGCACCTCAGCGTCGACGACCAGGGCGGCCTGCGGCTGCGCAGCGGGCAGATGCGCTTCCGCGGCCCCGGGATCGACACCGCACTGCCCCCGGCCGTCACCGCGGTCGCCGAGGTCCACGAACGCTACGACGACGCGGCCGACGTGTTCCGCATCGACGTACGGGTGGTCAACCCGTGGTTCGGCCCCGTGTTCGGTTACACCGGCGCCTTCACGGCCCGCTTCGTCGACACCGAGTCCGCCCCGGTCCCCGCCTCCGTCAAGCCCTACCGCGAACAATCCCGCTTCTGACGCGCCGACCACACCCGCCCCACCTCGCCCGCGCCCCGCCCCTCTGCCGCAACTCTTAAAAAGTCGCGCCCTCAGCAGCTGTCTGAGGGCGCGACTTTTTAAGAGTTGCGCGGGGAAGCGGGCGGTGGGCCGTGGGCCGTCGCGCGGGTGGGTGGGTCAGGTGACGGGGATGTCGCGGTTGCGGAGGGCGGTCAGGCCGGCTGCGGTGAGGGCGGCGGCGAGCGCGGTCAGCACCAGCAGGGGTGTCGCCGGGACGGCGGCCGGGCCGGGCAGGTGCGGGATGTGCGTGAACGGGGACACGTCCAGCACGAGCTGGTCCAGCTGTAGTGCTGCGCCGACCTGGCCGAGCAGCACGCACAGCGACAGCGCCACCCAGCCGACGGCGGGCGACAGCCGCGGCAGCAGGCCGTACGCGGCCACGGTCAGCCCGGTCAGCAGCCAGATCGCGGGCATCTGCACCAGCGCGGCGCCGATGACCCGGGGCACCTGGCGGCCGATCTCCCCGGTGCTGGAGCCGTACACCAGTCCCGCGGACAACCCGGTGACCGCCATGACCACGGTCGGACCGAGCAGCGCGAACGTCAGGTGCCCGGCCGCCCAGCGCAGCCGGCCGACCCCGGCGCTCAGCACGGGCTCGCTACGCAGGGCCGCCTCCTCGGTGCGCATGCGCAGCGCCGCCGAGATGCCGTACGCGGCCACCGCGATCGCGCCGATGCCGAGCGAGCCGCCGACGAAGATGTCGGAGGCCACCGACTTACCACCGATGCGTTCCATGATCTCGGTGAGCTGGCCGTTGCCTTCGAGCAGGCTGCTCGCCGTCTTGGCGACGCCGCCGAACAGGACGCCGCCGACGACGCCGAGCCCGATCGTCCAGCCGATCAGCGAGCCGCGGTGCAGCCGCCAGGCCAGGCCGAACGGGCTGCCCAGCGAGGCGGGGGCGGTGGCGGGGCCGAGCCGTGGGGGCAGCAGGCCCGCGCCGAGGTCCCGCCGGGCCGACAGGCGCAGCGCGGCGTACGCCAGGGCCAGCGCGACGGCCACGCAGACCGCGAACAGCCACCAGCGGTCGTCGGTGTAGGCGTGCACCTTGTACACCCAGCTCAGCGGGGTGGCCCAGGCCAGCCAGGTCAGGCCGCCGCCGCTGACGTCACCGACGCCGCGGAGCAGGAAGTCGAGGCCGAGCACCGCGCCGGCGATGCCCCGGGCAGTGCCGGCACCGGTGGTGAGCTGCGCGGCGAGCGCGCCGATGCCGGCGTACAGGATGCCCGCGAACGCCCACGCGAAGCCCATCGCGAACGCGCCCGAAGCGGGCGTCTGCTGGCTGATCATGCCGAGCGCCACCAGCACGCCGACGACCAGGCTCGCCCCGGAGACGGTGAGCATCGCGGCGGCCAGCGGGGCGTGGCGGCCGACGACCGCGGAGCCGAGCAGCTCCCGGCGGCCGGCCTCCTCCTCGACCCGGGTGTGCCGGATGACGACGAGCAGGCCGATCAGGCCCATGATGACGATGCCGGTGGCGGACCGCCAGAAGATCAGCGCGCCGAGGCTGGGCTCGGCCGGCTTCTGGCCGTAGAACAGCAGCAGCATCGGGCTGGCGGCCAGGGAGTCGATGTAACCCTGGCGGCCGGCGTCGGTCGGGTAGAGGCTCGCCGTGCCAGAGGCCAGGCCCAGCGGCAGCAGCGACATGCACAGCATCCAGATCGGCATCAGCACCCGGTCGCGGCGCAGGATCAGCCGGACCAGCGTGCCGGTTCCGGTGAGGGAGGTCATCGCACCGGCTCCGTCTCGTAGTGGCGCAGGAACAGCTCCTCCAGCGTCGGCGGCTGGCTGACCAGGCCGCGTACGCCATGGGTGGTGAGCTGGCGCAGCACCGCGTCGAGCTCGGCCTGGTCGACCTGGAAACGCACGGTGGCCCCGTCGGTCTTCAGGTCGTGCACCCCGGGCAGCTGGGCCAGGCCGTTCGGCGGGGTGGCCAGCTCGGCGGTGATGTGGGTGCGGGTCAGGTGGCGCAGCTCGGCCAGGGTGCCGGTCTCCACGGTGCGGCCCTGCCGGATGATGCTGACCCGGTCGCACAGTGCCTCGACCTCGGACAGGATGTGGCTGGACAGCAGCACGGTGCGGCCGTTGCGGGTCTCCTCGGCGACGACCTGCCGGAAGACCTCCTCCATCAGCGGGTCCAGGCCCGAGGTCGGCTCGTCGAGCAGCAGCAGCTCGACGTCGGAGGCGAGCGCGGCGATGAGCCCGACCTTCTGCCGGTTGCCCTTGGAGTAGGCGCGGCCCTTCTTCCTCGGGTCCAGGTCGAAGCGTTCCAGCAGGTCCTTGCGCTTGGCGGCGTTGAGGCCGCCGCGCAGGCGGCCGAGCAGGTCGATGACCTCGCCGCCGGAGAGGTTGGGCCAGAGGGTGACGTCGCCGGGCACGTAGGCCAGGCGGCGGTGCAGCGCGACGGCGTCGCGCCAGGGGTCGCCGCCGAGCAGCGTGGCGGTGCCTCCGTCGGCCCGGAGCAGGCCGAGCAGGATGCGGATCGTGGTGGTCTTGCCGGCGCCGTTCGGTCCGAGGAAGCCGTGCACCTCGCCGCGTGCGACAGTCAGATCCAGCCCGTCGAGGGCCTTGGCCTGGCCGAAACTCTTGGTCAGGCCGACCACTGAAATGGCGTTGTCCATGTTTTGGACGCTACACTCATTTCACAAGTTTGTGAAAGTACGAAAGCTATAGTCTTGACGAAATCTTGACGGAGGTCACGTGGCACACTCCCCGCCGCAGCGCGACGAGCAGGCGATGCGCGGCTTCGTCGAATACATGGCCCGGACGCTCGCCGACTGGGGCTTCCCACGCATGGCCGGACGCGTGGTCTTCACCCTGATGGCCGCCGACGAGCAGGCGCTGACCGCCGCCGAGCTTGCCGAACGCCTCGGCGTGAGCCCGGCGGGCATCTCCGGGGCGATCCGCTACCTGGTCCACCTGAACATGGTCGCCAGGGAGCCGGTGCCGGGCTCGCGCCGCGACCGCTACCGCATGGTCGACGACTCCTGGTATGAGGTGACCGTCGCCAAGATGGGCCTGCTCAAGACCATCAGCGACGCGGCTGACCAGGGCGTCGCCGCCGCGGGCGGGGAGGGCACCCCCGCCGGGGCGAAGCTCGCCGGGATGCGCGACTTCTACGCCTGGGTGCAGGAGAACATGCCCTCGCTGCTGAACCAGTGGGCCGAGCACAAGGCCCGGCTGCGCGAATCCGCCCCCGACACCGGCCCTCGCTGACCGGATCCGCGTCGCTTCTCCGGCGGCCGAACCGGGGCGGACCCGGTTCCGCGCCGGAACCGCGACCTGGCAGGGTGGCGGTGAGCGAGCGAGGAAGGGATGGTCATGGCACGGCAGACGCGGTGGGCGACCGAGACCGAGCGGGGGCACGCCCAGCGGATGGCCGACCGGTTCCGGCAGATGGCGGCCGAGGGCCACGACCTCGCGGGCGAGGCGCGCACACTCGACGCGATCGTCGCGCCCGGGTCGGCCGTGCTCGACGCGGGCTGCGGCAGCGGCCGGGTCGGCGCGGCGCTGGCCGTACGCGGGCACACGGTGCTCGGCGTGGACGCCGACGAGACGCTGATCGCGGCGGCGCGCGAGGACTTCCCCGAGATCGAGTGGCTGGTGGGCGACCTCACCGAACTCGACCTGACATCGGGCGGGCAGCGGCGGCTGTTCGACGCCGCGATCCTGGCCGGCAACGTCATGCTCTATCTCGCGCCGGACACCGAGGCCGAGGTGCTGCGCCGGGTCGCCGCGCACGTGCGACCCGACGGGCCGGTGGTGGTCGGTTTCGGGACCGGGCGCGGATACGCCGTGGCCGACTTCGACGCCCACGCAGCACAGGCCGGGCTGCTGGTCGAGCAGCGTTTCGCCACCTGGGATCTGCGGCCGTGGCGGGACGACGCCGACTTCGCGGTGACGGTGCTGCGCAGGCCGGCCGGCTGAGGTCACCGGGCCGGCGGGCGAGCGCTCACACGCAGATCCAGTAGTACAGGTGCTCGCCCGCGTCACGGGCTCGCTGGGCGAGGCCCTGCAGCGCCTCGATGGTCGGCACGTGGTCGTCGTCCGGCCCGTCGGAGTCGATCTCCTCGATCCGCTGCCAGCGCGCCGACAGTTCGAGCATGCGCTCCGGGGCGATTCCGGCCAGGGTGTCGCGGGTGGCGTCGTCGACGGACGCCAGCCAGGGACCGGTCTCCTCCGCACTCCACAGCATGCGGCTGTCGACGGTGTCGACGGTCCACTCGACATCCCGGGCGAAACTCACCAGGTGGCCCAGCGTGACATCGGCGTCGAGGTGTTTGAAGTAGAGCAGGTCCAGCGCGGTGCCGTCGCTGAACGACCCCGGGCTCCCGTCGTTGTCCTCGATCATTTTCACCGCGGCGGCGTCATCGGCCGCGCGGAAGTAGTCGGTCAGCACACCCATGGCCGACACCCCACCACGGCGGTACGACAAGGGACGAGCCGAAACCGTCACCGGTCCGGCCGGGTCGGTTCCGCCGGGTCACCGGTGCGCTCGCCCTCGGCGGGCCGGTGCAGGCCCTCGGCGAAGGCACGGTCGGCGGCGGCGGCCTCGGCCGAGGTCAGGCCCGCCGGAGTCGGCACCGCCGGCAGGTTGAGCACCATCGTCAGGCCGCCGCCGGGGGTCGTCTCCGGCAGCAGGGTGCCGCCCATCGCCTCGATCAGGCCCCGGGACAGGGCCAGGCCGAGGCCGACGCCGCTCTCGTTGTCGCGGTCGCCGAGCCGCTGGAACGGCAGGAACACCTGGTCGCGCTGCTCCTCGGGGATGCCCGGCCCGTGGTCGACCACGCGCAGCTCGACCAGCTCACCGTGCTCGCTCGCGGTGACCAGCGGCGGGCGGTCCGGCGGGCTGAACCGCAGGGCGTTGCTGACGACGTTGACCAGTACCCGCTGCAGCAGACCCGGGTCGGCGCGTACGGCAGACAGGTCGTCCGGGATGCGCACCCGCACCGCCCGGCCCGGCGCGCCCAGCTCGTCGAGCGCCGTGGGCACCGCCTCGTCGAGCCAGACGTCGACGGCGGCCACGCCCAGCGCCCCCGCCTGCAGCCGGCTCATGTCCAACAGGTTCGCGACCAGCCGGGACAGCCGGTCCAGCGACTCGGCGGCGGTGGCCAGCAGCTCGCGCCGGTCCTCGTCGCTGAACGCCACGTCGTCGCTGCGCAGACCCTCCACGGCGGCGACGGCCGAGGCCAGCGGCGTACGCAGGTCGTGGCTGACCGCGGCGAGCAGCGCCGTGCGCATCTTGTCGGCCTCGGCCAGCGGCTTGGCCTTGGCGGCCTCGGCGGCCAGCCGCTCCTGGCGCAGCGCGATCGCGGCCTGGGCGGCGAACGCCTCGATGATCCGCCGGTCGGCGGCCGCGGGCACCGGACCGCGCAGCACCACGGTGACCTGGTCGTCGACGGCCACCACTGTGTCGCCCTGGCCCGGCGTGACGCAGGGCGGCCCGCCGACCGCGGCGGCCACCCGCCAGGCGCTGGGATCGCCCTGGCAGTCGGGCGCGGGCGGCACGTCGTCGCGCCGCTCCAGCACAGTGACCGCGTCGAGCTGGAAGGTCTCGCGCAGGTTCTCCAGCAGTGCCTGCAGCGGGCTCGCGCCGCGCAGCACGCTGCCCGCGACGATGGCCAGCGTGCCGGCGTCGGCCGAGGCGCGGGCGGCTTCGCGGGTGCGGCGGGCCGCCAGGTCCACCACCGCGCTGACCGCGACCCCGACCAGGATGAACACGGCCAGCGCGAGCACGTTCTCCCGGTTGGCGACGTTGAACGTGCGCAGCGGCGGGGTGAAGAAGAAGTTCAGCAGCAGCGAGCCGGCGACCGCCGCCAGCAGCGCGGGCCACAGGCCGCCGACCAGCGCGACCACGATCACCATGGCCAGGAACAGCAGGATGTCGCTGGCCAGCGAGAGGTCCTCGCCCAGGGTGCGCAGCAGCAGGGTCAGCAGCGGCAGGCCGAGCACGGCGAGCGCGAAACCGCTCAGCCGCCGGGCCGGGGACAGTGCTGATACCCCGCCCAGGGCGGGAAGCCTGCCCCGGCCGATCCGTTCGTGCGGCACGAGGTGCACGTCGATCGCGCCGGACAGGGCCGTGGTGGTCACCCCGACCCCGGGCGAGAGCAGCTGCGCCAGCCGGCCGCGGCGGCTCGCGCCGAGCACGAGCTGGGTGGCGTTGGCGCCCCGGGCGAAGTCGAGCAGCGCCCGCGGCACGTCCGCGCCCGCGACCTGGTGGTACGTGCCACCGAGGCTCTCCACCAGCACCCGGTGCTTGGCCAGCAGCGCGGGGTCGGCCCCGGCCAGCCCGTCGGAGCGGGGCACGTGCAGGGCCAGCAGGTCGGCGCCCTTGCTCCGGCCCGCGATCCGGGCGGCGCGGCGGATCAGCGTCTCCCCCTCGGGTCCGCCGGTGACGGCGACGACGACCCGTTCCCGGGTCTCCCACTGCTTGGCGATGTCGTGGTCGGCCCGGTACCGGTCGAGCTGCTCGTCGACCTTGTCGGCCAGCCAGAGCAGCGCCAGCTCGCGCAGCGCGGTGAGGTTGCCGACCCGGAAGTAGTTGCCCAGCGCGGCATCGATCTTGTCGGGCTGGTACACGTTGCCGTGGGCCATCCGCCGCCGCAGCGCCTCCGGCGTCATGTCGATCAGCTCGACCTGGTCGGCCTGGCGCACCACCTGGTCGGGGACCGTCTCGCGCTGGACGATGCCGGTGATCTGCTCGACGACGTCGTTGAGGGACTCCAGGTGCTGGATGTTGACCGTCGACAGCACGTTGATGCCGGCGTCGAGCAGCTCCTGGACGTCCTGCCAGCGCTTGGCGTTGCGGCTGCCGGGCACGTTGGTGTGGGCCAGCTCGTCGACGACGGCGACCTGCGGCGCGCGGGCGAGCACCGCATCGACGTCCATCTCGGTGAACGCCGCGCCGCGGTAGTCCACCGACCGGCGGGGCACGACCTCCAGTCCGTCGAGCATCTCGGCGGTGTGCTGGCGGCCGTGGGTCTCGACGAAGCCGATCACGATGTCGGTGCCCCGGCCGCGGCGGCGCTGGGCCTCCTCCAGTACGGCGTAGGTCTTGCCCACGCCCGGCGCGGCGCCCAGGTAGATGCGTAGCTGTCCGCGTGCCATGACCGGATCATCCCCCATGGTCGGGGGCGTCGTGCGGCACGAACCGGTATCCCATGCCGGGCTCGGCGAACGGCTTCGTGACGTAGTCGTCGGCCCCCGCGCCGTCGGCGGCGGTTTCCACGTCGTAGCCGCGGGCCTTCAGGTTGATCCGCAACGCCCGCAGGATCTGCGGCTCGTCGTCCACGATCAAGATCTTCGCCATGCTCCCCTCACCCTACCGCCCCCCTCCCCTCCCGAAGGAAAGGCACCTTCTACACGGACGTCCGTTAAGAAGGTGCCCTTCCTTCTGCCAGGGCTATTTGAGGCGGGCGTCGAGGGCGTCGATCAGGGCCTGCTGGAACTTGCCGTACTCGGTCAGGTCGAACGGCCAGCGCCACAGTTCGAGCTGGATGCCCTGGGCGGCGATGCGCTGCGCCTGATTGTTCGACATCTCCTTGGGCGCGAAGCCGATGAACTGGGTGTAGTAGCCGTCCATCTCGGCCAGCCGCTGGGCCGCGTCCTTCGGCCCGACCACCGCCGCGCTGCCGGTGCGAGCCCCGACCGGGACGGGTTCGAGCACCACCTTCTCCGGCTTGAAGTGCCGGCCGTCGATCATCAATCCGTGCCCCTTGGCCCGTACGTAGTCCCACAGGTGCTGGCCCACGGGCAGTTCCTTCAGCCGGGTCAGGTCGTCCAGGTTGGAGATCGACTTGGACTCGAACACGGCCAGCACCCAGACCCGGCCGTCCGGGTGCACCGAGATCGCCAGCAGGTCGCCGAGCTGCTTGCCCTGGCCGTCGGTGACCCCGCCGACCAGCTGCACCTTGCCCCACTTCTTCGACAGCTTCGCCGAGGCCCGCACCCGCACCTTGTCCAGGGCGGACATCATGTCCTCCAGCTCGGGCAGCGAGCGGGCCAGCCGCTCCACGATCAGGCCGCGCAGCGACTGCGGGCTCATCTCGCCGCGGCCCATCGCCTGGGCGACGATGTCGGCGAAGGTGGCCCGCTCCACCCCGGTCAGGATGCTCGGGAAGCGGGACAGGAAGCGGTCGTAGAGCTTCAGCGCCTCGGCCACGACGGCTCCGGTGATCAGTTTGACCATGCGCTCCAGGTCGCGCATGCTCGCGGCGGCGAGCGCCCTCGGCGCGGCCCGGATCTCGTACCGCACCACCTGCTTGCCGAAGATCTGCAGGCTGAGCCGCTTGACGCCGCGGGCGAACTTCGTGCCGTGCCCGAGCCGGATCAGTGCCACCACCTTGCTCACGGCGTAGCCTCCGACTCGTCGTAGGACACTTCGAGGGCCTCGCCGATGGCGAAGCTGTCCGGTTCGCAGAACGCCCGGATCAGTTCGAGCGCGATCCGGCCGACCAGGCGGCCCAGGTGCCGGCCGGACGCGGCGGCGTCGGGGGCGGTGCGCACCTGCTCGGACCACCACTCCAGGCTGGCCCGGCCGATCATGGTGGCGATGTCCTCGGCGTCGGGGATGATGTCGCGCAGCGCCTTCGCCGCCTCGACCGGCCCCACCTGGTCCAGCCAGCGGAACACCGCGCCCATGCGCTGCATCGCGCGCAGCGTCTCCAGCTCCGCCTTGACCTGCGGGGACAGCCCCTGCGGCGTCTCCTCGACGATCGGGCGGACGAAGAACTCGGCCAGGCTCACCGTGACCCCGACCCCGACCAGCTTGAACAGTGCCTGCAGGTCCTGCTTCCAGGCGGCGGCGCCCTCCAGGAAGCCGTCGGCGAACCCGTCCACGAAGCCCGCCGTGGCCGGCAGCGGATACGTCGGGGCGCTGACCATCCGCAGGTACGCGGCCACGTCGGCGACGCCCGCCGACCGGGGCGCCTGCGCGGTCACCGCCTGGATCAGGCCCGTGCCCAGCGCCGCCTGGTCGGCGGCGCTGAGCTGTCCGGACAGGCCGGTCACGGCCGCGGCTCGGTGAGGTGTACCGCCACTTCCGCCGCCGTCAGGTTGCCGGCCGCCACCGCCTCGCTCACCTTGCCCTGAGCCAGCAGCGCGGCCGACACCGCCGCGGTGCGGCCCGCCTCGCCCTGCGCCACGCTCTCGGTGAACGGGTCGGCCGCGGTGGTGCCGGCCAGCGTCACCTCGGTGTGCACCCCGTCGGTCGGCAGGTCCTCCGACCAGGTGCCCAGGCACACGTGCTTCTGCACCACCTCCGGGCACGGGTTGCCCGGGACCAGCTCGACCTCCGACGGACCGCCCAGGTGGGTCACCCGCCAGTCGGTCAGCTCCTTGAGCACCTTACGGACCAGGTCCTCGATGCCCGCCGGGCCGGTGCCCTGCTGCGAGCGCAGGAAGATCCAGCGCAGCGCGATCTCCTCGTATCCGGTGCGCACCGGCAGGAACAGCCGCGCCCAGGAGGCGTTGACGAAGTCGCCGGCCGGGCGGGCCGGGTCGCGCAGGCTGCCGTCGCCGCTCCAGGTGCCGGAGTAGGTCCGCGCCGCGGCCAGCTCCCAGTCGAAGACCTGCTCCCAGACGTCCAGCTCGGCGATCTCGTCGCGGGCGTCGGCCGGGAACATCGCGTTGATGAACCGGCGCATCAGCTCCTGCGCCGGATTCAGGCTCGCCCGGTGCGCGATCCGCCACGCCTCGAACTCGGCCAGCGCGACCGCCTCGGCCGCGGCCACCTTCGCCGCCCGCTGGGCGATCAGGACCGCGCACTGCGCCTCCCACGCCGCGGCCGCCTCCGCCTGCGCCTGGCTGAGCGAGGTCGCGTCCGGGATGACCCGGGCCGACAGCGACACCCAGATCTGCGACGAGCCGGTCAGCCGCCAGCCCGCGCCGCAGTGGATGATCTGGAAGACGGTACGGTCGCCCGCCGAGTTCATGACCTCCCAGGGGTCGCCGACGGTGTACACGCCGTACCCGCGCGGCGCGCCGGTCATCGTCGAGCGCAGGCTGCCCTGCAGGCTCGCGATGTCGCCGTCCCACTTCATCCCGCGGGGCACGTTGATCGGCAGGGTGTAGTCGGCGCTCATGTCGCTGCCCGGCCAGCCGCCCCACTGGGTCAGCTCGGTCAGCGGCGGGTCGAGCCCGACCAGCCGCGCACCGGGCACCTCGGCGACGTTCGGCTGCGGGGGCAGCACCGCCGCCGGGACCGAGTCCCGGGCCGCCTTGAGCAGCTGCTCGCGCATCGCGCTCTCGGCGGCGTAGAAGTCACCCGCGGGGTCCCGGACGAACGGCGTCCAGCACAGCCGCACCCCGAACCGCTCGTGGGAGAACCGCATCCGCTGAAGCACCTTGTAGAAGTGCAGGTCGATCGGGGTGAACTGGTTGGGGTTGCGGATCGTGCGGCGGGCCGCCCGCTCGAAGCGGTCCGACTCCGACACCCGGAACACGGTCTTGTGCACGTCGCGCATCTTGGCCACGTTCTTCGAGGTCCGGGCGGCGACCTCCTTGACCGAGTCGGTGCGGGTGTCGTTGTCGGCCTGCGTCGTGGTGTCCGACACCCCGCCGTTGACCTGGGCCTTGATGCCGTACTCGAAGCCGACCGTGCCGCCGGCGGTGAAGCCGTCGGTGCGGGTCGTGGTCAGCGAACCGGCGATCACCTCGGCGTGGTCGATGGTCGTCGACGACGACTGCTCGCTCTCGGCGTTGCCCTCGGTCTCCGAGCTGGACTCGGACAGGACGTCGCGCTGCACGAACGAGCGCTGCTCCAGCACCACCTCCTCGGCCGGGGCCAGGCCCATGGTGTGCAGGTGCTCGCCGACCACGAAGCCGGCCGGGCGCAGCCGGGTGCGGTCGAGGAACAGCAGGCCGATCTCCGACCGGGCCAGGTCGAGCAGCACCTGCTCGGGGGTGCGGTCCAGCACCGTGCCGGTGCGGGTCCCGTCGCCCTTCGGCGGCATGTGCGTGCTCGGACCGCCGGTGCCCGTGCCGGTGCCGCCCGTGCCGGTGCCGGTGCCGCCGCCCGGGCCGACGATGACCGGCTCGGTGCCCTTGCGCAGCAGGTTGGCCAGCTTCATCAGGGGAAGCGGCACGGCGGCCTCCGCCGGGTCGACGCCCGGCACGCCGTGGGTCAGGCGCATCCGCATGGTCGCCTCGCCCTCCGGCCCGTCCGCCCGGGTGACCGGGGCGGAGGCGGCGACGGTCTTGCCCGAGCCGCCGTGCCACTCGGCCCACTCGGCGGTGGCCTCGCCGGTGAGGCCGGCCGCCTTGGCCAGGTACACCCACTGCGCGCGGGTGAGGACGGGACGGCCGTTGCTGCCGGTGTTGCTCAGGGCCGCGTACCGGTAGGAGTACACGAAACGGTCGCCGGAGCCGGGTGCCCCTTGCAGGGCGTCCACCGGCACCGTGAATGTCACACGCTGTGTCATGGCAGGAGTCTGAACGCGGCGGTGCCGCCTATCCGTTGACGGTCGTCATTCCGACGGTCCCGGCCGGCTCCCCCACCGGCGGCATCACCCCTGGCCACAGGCCCGACTCCGCCCTCCGGTCGGTCCAGTGTGGCCGGTCGGCGGGCGGGCAGCCACCACTTCGCCATCCATCTGTACGCCTGCCCTGCAGTTGGTCGAGGCGGCGGCGTTCCGCGGCCTGGCGGCCGTCCTGCCGACCGCCGCGGTCTGGATCGTGCGCCGCCGCACGGCCTGACCCCGCCCGGCCGTCGTCAATGGACGGTGTCCCAACAGGACGGCGCGTGGGTGCGATGATGTGCCGCATGACCTGGGAAGCACTGCTGAGCGCCGCCATCGGCGCGGTCATCGCGCTGTCCGGCACGCTGCTGGCCGACCTGCGCCGCGACCGCCGCCAGCGCGAACGCGACCACGACATCGAGCGGCGCAAGTACTGCGTGGAGTTCACGCTGGCACTGAACGCCGCGCTCGGCGGGCTGCGCGAGGCCGCCCGCGTCCCCGCCGACGAGCGTGTGGAGGCGGCGACCCGGGCCGTGGCCACCTCCGGGGTCTACGGGGCCCGGGAACAGCTGCTGCTGGCGGGCACGCCGGCGCTGCTGACCGCGGGCGAGGCCGTGTTCCACCGCCTCGTCGAGGTCCGCGACGCGGTACGCGGCGGCGCGGCGCTGGACTCCCCGGCCTACCACGAGGCGTACCACGGCTTCGCGGACGCGCTGTGGCGCTTTCGGCTCGCGGTGCGCACCGACCTCGGGCAGCCGGGTCTCACGCCGGCTGCCCTGGACCGGCCCGACTGGTCGGACCGGGACCGCTGCACCGTGTGTGGTGTGCTCACCGCCGCCGCGTGAGCCTCAGCGCTCGCACCTGATCACGACCCGCTGACCCGGCTGGAGCGGGCTGCCCGGACCCGGGAGCTGCCGGTCCACCCGGTACTGGCGCTTGTCCCCGCGGACCCCGCGCACGTCGACGCGCAGGCCCATCGCGGTGAGGTGGTTCTCGGCGTCCTGGCAGTTCCAGTTGTTCAGGTCCGGCATGGCGCCGCCCTGCGGGTTCTTGCTCACCTGCAGCTTGACCACGGAGTTGCGCTCGACCCCGGTGCCCAGCGCCGGGGTCTGCTTGACCACGGTCTCGAAGGGCTTGTCCGAGTCGACCTGCTCGACCTCGACCCGCAGGCCCAGGTTCTCCAGGATCGACCTGGCCTCGGCCAGCGGCTTGCCCTCGACCGACGGCACGGTCACCGGGGCGCGGCCCTTGCTGAGGGTCACCTTGATCTCGGCGCCGACCTCGACCTCCTCGCCGGCCTTGGGCAGGGTCTCCAGGACCGAGCCCTTCGGGACGAGGTCGCTGTACTTCTCCCCGGCCTTCACCGGCTTGAGCTTCAGCGGTTCGGCCTGCAGGTCGACCAGCGCCTGGTCCCACGGCACGCCGGACACGTCGGGCACCACGTAGCGCTCGGGACCGGCGGACAGGGTCAGGGTCACCGTGCCGCCGCTCACCACGTCCTCGCCGGCCGGCGGGTCCTGCACCAGCACGACGTCCTTGGGCACGTCCTCCCGGAACAGCGGCTTGGCGTAGGCGACCTCCAGGCCCAGGCCCCGCAGGGCGGACTCGGCCTGCTCCTTGGTCAGGTTCGTCACCTGCGGCGTCGTCTCGTAGCGGCCGAAGGCCAGGTAGTAGCCGCCGGTCAGCACCAGCAGGCCCAGCACCACCGCGCCGGCCATCAGCGCCATGCGCCCGCGCGGATCGCCCATCAGCCGTGTGTAGTGCTGCTTGGCCTGCTCCACCAGGCCCGCGACCGAGGGTGCCGACGCCGTCATGGTGCGCGTACGCGGCTCGGCGGGCTCCTCGTGCAGCCGGGCCCAGGACGGGCGGTCGGCGGGCCGCACCTGGTCGACCATCATCGTCTCCTGCGCCACCTGGCGCATCCGCGTGGTCGCGTCGGCCAGACCGTGGCGGGCCGACTGCACCGCCGACAGCATCGCGCCCGCGTCCATGAACCGCGCGCCCGGCGCGCGGCGGGTGGCGGAGGCGACGAGGTCGTCCAGCACCGGCGGCAGCCCGCCCACGAGCTGCGAGGGCGGCGGCACGTCGCGCTCGACGTGCTGCCAGGCCACCTCGACGGGCCGCTCACCCTGGTACGGCACACGGCCGGTGAGCAGCTCGAACAGCAGGATCCCGGCGCCGTACACGTCGCCGCGCGGGTCGACGTGGCCGTCGGCCACGAACTCCGGCGCGACGTACGCGGCGCTGATCGACGGCTCCGCCCCGCCGGCCTCGACGGCGTCGGCGAGCCCGAGGTCGGTCACCTTGACCACGGCTTCGCTCAGGTCGTGGCCGCCGCCGGGCGCCTCGGCCACCATGATGTTCTCCGGCTTGACCGCGCGGTGCACCAGGTTGGTGCGGTGCGCCGCGGCCAGCGCCGCCAGGACCTGCTCGGTCACCGCGAGCGCCTCGGCCGGGGCGAGCCGGCGGCGCTCGTCGAGGATGTCGCGCAGCGTGCGCCCGCGGACGAACTCCGTCACCAGGTACGGCACACCGCCGTGCAGGCCCTGGCCGTAGAACGCGGCCACGTTCGGGTGCGTCAGCCGGGCCAGCCCCGTCGCCTCCTCGGCGAACCGGTCCGCGTGGAAGGCCGCGGCCTGGCCCCGGCGCGGCTGCGGCGGGTGGATCATCTTGAGCGCGACGGTACGGCCGAGGCGCTCGTCCACCGCCGCGTACACCGTCGTCATGCCGCCACGCGCCACGCTTCCGCGGATGCGGAAGCGCCCGTCGACGAGCGAGCCCAGGAGGGGATCGGCGAGCTGAGCGTCCATGGCAGCGCAGTCTAGGGCAGTCGCGGACGAGGTGGCTCGCCCGCTGCCGGGACCGCCTTCGACCTGCGGCAGCGCCGGAACCCCGGCCGGTCGTCCGGCAGCGGCGCGCCCGATACCGGTTTGCCGATCATCGGCGGCCGACGTATGGTCGACGGCGATGTGAGCCACTGACACCTTCCCGCGCCCGCGACCGAGGCACTGCCCGGCGGGCGGAAGAGTCGATCCTGTCGGTGGTGTTCCATGTCCTATTCCGCCCTGCTTGCCCAAGATCTCGTCCGTACCCTCGGCACGCGCCGGGTGCTCGACGGCGTCAGTCTCACCGCGTCCCCCGGTCACCGGATCGGGCTGATCGGCGAGAACGGCGTCGGCAAGTCCACCCTGCTGCGGCTGCTCGCCGGGACCGACGAGCCCGACTCCGGCACCGTCACCCGCCCGGACGACCTCGGCTTCCTGCACCAGGAGATGCCGTTCGACGCCGCGGCGACCGTCGCCGACGTGATCGACGACGCCCTGCGCGAGGCCCGGGAGGATCTTGCCGAACTCGACCGGCTCACCGCCGAGCTGGCCGCCGTGGCACCGGAGTCCGACGGCTACCCCGCCCTGCTCGCCGCGTACGGCGAGCGGCTGGACCGGGCCCAGGAGCACGAGGCCTGGGACGCCGACCGGCGCGCGGAGATCGTCCTGGCCGGGCTCGGCCTGGGCGGCATCGCGCACGAGCGTGCGCTCGGGTCGCTGTCCGGCGGGCAGCGCGGGCGGCTCGCGCTGGCCGCGCTGCTGGCCCGGCGGCCCTCGGCGCTGCTGCTCGACGAGCCGACCAACCACCTCGACGACGCCGCGGCCGCGTTCCTGGAGGAGCAGCTGCGCGGGCTGCCCGGGGTGGTCGTGGTGGCCAGCCACGACCGGGCGTTCCTCGACGCCGTGTGCACCGACCTGATCGACCTCGACCCCGCCGTCGACGGCCCGACCCGCTACGGCGGCGGCTACACCGCGTACCAGGCCGAGAAGCAGGCCGAGCGGGCCCGCTGGCAGCGCCGGTTCGAGCAGGAACAGGAGGAGCTCGACGACCTGCGCCAGGCCGTGTCGGTCACCGCGCACCAGGTCGCGCCCGGCCGGGCCAAGCGCGACAGCGAGAAGATGGGCTACGGCCACACCACCGGCCGGGTGCAGAACCAGATCTCGCGCCGGGTGCGCAACGCCTCCCGCCGCCTCGACGAGCTGGAACGCGAGCAGGTGCGCCGCCCGCCGGAGCCGCTGCGCTTCCGGGCGACCCGGCTCGCGGGCACGTCGGCCGACGGCACCCTGCTGTCGCTGCGCGACGTGCACGTGCCGGGCCGGCTCGCCCTGGACCGGCTGGACCTGTCGTCCACGGACCGGCTGCTGGTCACCGGGGCCAACGGCGCGGGCAAGTCGACGCTGCTCGCGGTGCTGGCCGGAAGGCTCGACGCCGCGGGCGAGGTGCACCGGCGGCGCGGGCTGACCGTGGGGCTGCTGACCCAGGACAGCGTGTTCGAGCGGCCCGACCGCACCGCCCGGGAGACCTACGAGCTGACGCTGGGCACCGCCCGCGCCGAGGCCGTGCCGCTGGGCGAGCTCGGCCTGCTCGCCCCGCGCGACCAGGGCACCCGGGTCGGCGACCTGTCGGTCGGGCAGCGCCGCCGGCTCGCCCTCGCGCTGCTGGTGGCGAACCCGCCGGAGCTGCTGCTGCTCGACGAGCCGACCAACCACCTGTCGCCGAGGCTTGCCGACGAGCTGGAGGAGGCGCTGGGCACCGGACCGGGCGCGATCGTGGTGGCCAGCCACGACCGCTGGCTGCGCTCCCGCTGGCCCGGCCGCGAGCTGCGGCTGTGACAGCGGAAACCGGCGCCCCCACGGCGTTGCGCCGTTGACCTAGCCTGCTCCGCACGGGGCGGCGAGGTCAGGCGTCCCGGCTCTCGACGGGCGACGGGACGGATACGGTATGGCCAAGGTGGAACTGCTCAGACCACGCTCGGTCGCGGTGTGGTGGTTGTTCCTGGTCGCCGGGCTGGGGTTGGCCACGATGACGGCGGTGACGAAGTTCGGCGACCTGGACAAGCAGAAGCGGCTGCGGGCGGATGGGACCGCGGTCATCGCTGTGGTCACCGGCCACAAGGACGGCAGCGGCCGGGTCGCGGAGCAGATCCAGGTCGCCTATCAGGTCCAGGGGCTTTCGTACCAGCAATGGATCAAGGGTGACGCGGCGGTCGGCGAGAGCATGTGGCTGTGGCTCGGCCCGGCCGACCCGGCCGAGTTCGTCGCCCACAACGGCAGCACCGACGACTCCCTCGCCTTCTTCAACACCTGGATGGGCATGCCGTGGGGGCTGGGGTTCGCCGCGATCGGCGCCGCCGTCCTGGTGCGCGACCTGCGGGCGGCGCGGGCGGCGCGCACGGCGGCCCAGCGCGGCCTGCGGCGTAAGCGGTGGCAGCCACCCGCGCGGTGACGCCATCCCGGTGCGGCGCGTTCAGCCCGCGTCGTCGGCGATGCGGTAGCCGACACCGGGTGTCGTCGTGACGACCGGTGGGCTGCCCAGTTTGCGGCGCAGCCGTCCGATGGTGACGGTGACCGTGTTGGTGAACGGGTCGGCGTGCTCGTCCCAGACCCGTTCGAGCAGTTCCTCCGTGCTCAGGAACGCTGGGCTCGCCGACAGCAGGGCTTCCAGCAGTGCGAACTCCTTCACCGACAGGTCGAGCGGCCGGCCGTCGCGGGTGGCGGTGCGGCGTACCGGGTCGAGTTCGACACCGGCGGCGCGCAGCGTCCGGGCCCGTGCCGTGGGGCGCCTGCGCGCCAGCGCGCGCACCCGCAGCACCAGCTCCGGGAAGTGGAACGGCTTGCCCAGGTAGTCGTCCGCGCCCAGGGTGAGACCGCTGACCCGGTCGCCGGGCGCGACGGCCGCGGTCAGCATCAGCACCATGGGCCGTTCATCCCGCTCGGTGATCATCTGGCACAGCGTGTCGCCGTGGATGCCGGGCAGGTCACGGTCGAGGACCACCACGTCGTACGCGTTGACGTCCAGTTTCGCCGCGGCGGCCAGGCCGTCGTGCGCCAGGTCCACGGCCATGCCCTGGTCCCGCAGCCCTTCGGCCACCACCTCGGCGAGCGCGCGGGCGTCCTCGACCACGAGCACCCTCACGCCGCGGCCTCCTGCCGTGAGCGCGGCAGCGTCACCGTGGCACGCAGTCCGCCGGCCGGGCGTGCCCGCAGCTCCAGCCGGCCGCCGTGTGCTTCGGCGACGGCCGCGACGATCGACAGCCCGAGGCCGGAGCCGTCGTCGGAGCCGACACGGTCCGCGCCGAGGCGCTGGAACGGCGCGGCGAGCCGGTCGACCTGCGCCTGTTCCAGCACCGGTCCGCCGGACTCCACGACCAGGGCGACCGTGCCGTCGGCGGCGGTGACCGCGACCCGCAGCCACCCGCCGTCCACGTTGTGCAGCACCGCGTTGTCGACGAGGTTCTGCGCCAGCCGGGCCAGCAGCGTGGCGTTGCCCTCGGTCCAGGCGTGCGGCGCGACGTCGGCGGTGTCGACGGTCAGGCCTGCGGCCCGGATGTCGGCGGCGCGGGCGGCCAGCGCCCCGCCGGCGAGGTCGCCGAGCGCCACCGGGGCCTGGTCACCGAGCGCGCCGTGCTGCGTGCGGGCCAGCACGAGCAGGCCGTCGAGCAGCCGGTCCACCCGGTCGAGTTCGGTGCGTACGCGCCCGCCGAGCGCGGCGGTCTGCGCGGGCAGCGGCCCCGGCTTGGCTTCGGCGACGTCCAGCGCGGCGCGCATGGTGGCCAGCGGGGTGCGCAGCTCGTGCGAGGCGTTCGCGACGAAGCGGCGCTGCGCGGCGAACGACGCCTCCAGCCTGGCCAGCAGCCCGTCGATGGTGTCGGCGAGGTCCTTGACCTCGTCCTCGGGCCCGGCCACGGCGAGCCGCTCGTGCAGGTTCTCGGCGGAGATCCGGCGGGTCGCCGCGGTGACCGTGCGCAGCGGGCGCAGCACCCGGCCCGAGATCACCCGGCCCAGCAGGAGCGATACCAGACCCATCACCACCAGCGCGATCAGCGAGCCGACCAGCAGCCGCCGGGACTGCAGCGCCTCGGCCTCCGCCAGCCGGGCCTGCAGGTCGTGGATCTGCTGCCGGGCCGCGGCTAGGTCGGACTGGTTCTGCGGGAGCTGTCCGGGGGCGATCTGGGTGTTCTTGCCGGCGGCCAGCAGGTTGGTGAGGACCAGCAGCCCGAACCCGGACGCCAGGAACACCGACGCGTAGAGCAGCGTGAACCGCCACCCCACCGTCCTGCCCGGCCATCTCATGAGCGCCTCCCGCCGTCGTGCCGGTGACCAGCATGCCCCGGCCGGCCTAACAGCGGCATGACAGCGTCGCTTCGGCCCGTGTCACCGCGTGCTCCGTAGAACATCGGCCATGAGTACCCCCGACGAAAGCACCACTCCCGGCCTGGCGGCGCTGGTCCGGGCCGAATGGTCCGCGTTCCGGTCCCGCGGCCGGATGGCCGCCCTGCTCGTGGCGGCGCTGTCCGTCATCGCGCTGGCCGTGCTGCCCGCGCTCGGCAGCCACGGCTCGTGCAGCCAAGGCCCGGTCGAGGTGCCCTGCCCGACCGACCCGCTGGCTCCCGACGGCCGGCCCGTATCCGACCTGTTCTTCTTCGCGCACCGGCCGCTGACCGGCGACGGCAGCCTCACGGTGCGGCTGACCTCGCTGACCGGGACCATCACCTATCCCCCGCCGGACCACGACGAGATCGTCGCCGGGGTGGTGCCGTGGGCGAAGACCGGGATCATCATCAAGGACGGCCTCGGGCAGGGCTCCTCCTACGCCGCGCTGATGATGACCGGCTCCCACGGCGTACGGATGCAGCACGACTACACCCACGACACGGCCGGCCGGCCCGGCGGCGTATCCGCACAGTCGCCGCGCTGGCTGCGGCTCACCCGCACCGGTGACACGATCACCGGCGAGGAGTCGACCGACGGCGTCTCGTGGACACCGGTCGGCACCGCCCGGCTCGCGGGCCTGCCCGCCACCGCGCGGATCGGCCTGTTCGCCACCTCGCCGGGCGACCTCACCCTCGCGCCGGTCGGCCTCGGCGGCAGCGTCGGCCAGGTGCGGTTCACCCAGGCCGTCGGCTCGTTCGACAGCGTCAGCACGACCGGCGGGGTGGCGGCCGGCCCGTGGAGCGCCGACACCGTCGGCGAACTCGGCCACACGGACTGGGAGAAGTTCCACCGCGCGCCCGGCCTGGTCTCCGACGGCGGCACGCTCACCGTGACCGGGTCCGGCGACATCGGCCCGGTCGGCACCGAAGGCGGCCGTACCTCCAAGGACACCCTCGTCGGCCTGTTCGCGGCGGTGATCGTCCTGATCGTGACCGCGGCCCGGTACGCCGTCGCGCGCACCACCACCGGGACCGCGCCCAGCGGGCGGCAGCTCGCGGCACGAGGGCTGGTGCTCGGCGGGGCCGTGTTCGCGAGCGGACTCGCCGCCGTGGCGGTCGCCGTGCCGCTCGGCACGAAGCTGCTGCGCGACCGCGGCCTCACGGTCGTCCCGGCCGGGCCGCTGACCGAACTGCGCGTCATCGTCGGCACCGCGGTGCTGCTCGCACTCGTCGCCGTGCTCGCGCTGGCGCTCGGCGCACTGCTGCGGCGGGCCTGGCTCGCGGTGACCGTACTACTGGCCGGGCTCGTGCTGCCGTACCTGCTGGTGGTCGTGCCGCTGCTGCCCGACGCCGTCGCGGACTGGCTGCTGCGGCTCACCCCCGCCGCCGGGTTCGCGGTGCTGCAGACACTGACGGCATACCCCCAGGTCACCATGCACTACGCGCCGTACGCCGGGTACTTCCCTCTACCGTGGTGGGCCGGGCTCGCGGTGACCGGCGCGTTCGCCGCCCTCGCGCTCGGACTCGCCCTGCGCCGCGCGCCAGAGCCGCCGAACGCGACACCGGTCGACTGGCGCTAACCCCGACCGCAGGAAAGGAAGGGCATCTTCACATCGCCATGCGTTGTAGAAGGTGCCCTTCCCAACAACGGGTGGTGGGGCGGGAAGGTCAGGGCTTGTCGGCGGGCACGTCGCGGAGGAACAGGATGCCGTCGCTGTCGGCGACGTGGGCCGGGTCGCGCGGGAAGTAGCCGCGGTCGTCGGTGTTGTCGGACCGCCGCACCGGCTCCAGCTCCGCGGCGTGCAGCGCGGCGGCCAGGCGGCGGCCGTCGAGCAGGTAGCGGTCGTCCGGAAGGGCCGCCAGGACGCCTTCCAAGGTTTCGGCCGCCGGCGCACCCAGGCCGCGATGGGGTATCGCGCCGACGGCCGTGGCCACGAAGGCGTAGCGCTCGCCGAGGTCGGCGGCGGCGATGGCCCCGGCGGTCCACCAGGTCAGCGTCTGGTCGAGGTAGTCGGCCTGCCAGTGGCCCTCCTCGCGCTGCAGGTGCGCGTTGTGCGCGAACACCAGCGTCGGCCCCCGGTCGGCCTCCCGCGCCTCGATCGCGAGCAGGTTCTCGGCCATCATCGTGTCGCGCGTGATCATGAGCCGGGCGTACCGCGCCGGGGAGGCGGCTGCCATGACCGCGTGATACCGCAGCAGGCCCGCAGCCGCGCTCGCGTGCAGCCGCGCCCGCCACCGGTCCGCCTCCGGTGCGGCGGCGAGCAGCCGCGGCGCCTGCGCCGACAGCAGCGCCCGCAGGTCGTCGGCGAGCAGCCGGAGCCGCACCGCCTCCGGCGACGAGCCGACCGACCGCGCCGGGTCCATCGCCGCCGCCTCGTCGGTCCACCGGTCGTCCGCACCGGCGAGCTCGTCGATCAGGGCGGCGTCGTCCGGGAGCTGCCCCGGGTCGCCCCAGGCCGCCAGGTGGTCGCGGACCTCGATGAGGGACTGACGCGGGCTCGCGGCGTACATCATCTCCGTCGGGGCGTCGAAGCCGTAGAAGCGCAGCCGGTCCGCTTCCGGGCGGCCCAGGTTGTACTCGCGCATCCAGGCGACCAGTTCCCGGTTGCCCGCGAACGCGCCCCAGCCGTGGCTGACGCCGCGGGCCGTCACGTCGTCGAGCGAGCCGGGGCCACCCGCGACGTACGCGTCCACGAGAAGCCCGCCCAGGCAGTCGCTCTCCAGCGCGACCGACCGGTAGCCCTCGTGCTCCACGAGGTGGCGCAGCAGCCGGTTGCGCAGCCGGAGGAACAGGTCCTCGCCGTGCAGGGGTTCGCCGAGGCCGAGCAGCCGCGGCCGCACCGGCAGCGTGTCGAGCAGCCGGGTCACGGCAGGCCCGGCGTCGTCGGTGAACGCCCAGCAGGCGTCGGACAGGGCGGAGTGGATGGTCATCAGGCGTGATCCTCTCGTCGGGTCGACACCTTTTACCGTATCGTTGAACCGATGGTGTAAACTTTGCCGCCGTAATGCGCTTGGCCAGGCTTCAAACCCTCAAACGATGGATCAACCCATGAGCGAAGCGCGCCTACGGCCCGTCGACCTCGCCCGGGGACAGGGGCTGTCCACCCAGGCGATCCGCAACTACGAGGAGGCGGGCATCCTCCCGCCCGCCGAACGCACCCCGTCCGGCTACCGCGTCTACACCGGACTGCACGTGCACGCGCTGCGGGCGTTCGCGGCCCTGGCCCCGGCACACGGCCACCAGACCGCGACGGCGATCATGCGGGCGGTCAACGAGGACGCCGTCGAGGACGCGCTCGCCGTCATCGACGACAGCCACCTGCAACTGCGTACGGACCGGCGCACCCTCACCGCCGTCGAGCAGGCGCTACGCGACCTGGCCGGCGCCGAGCCGGCGGTGACCCGGTCGGCGGGCACGTTCGTCGGGCCGCTCGCCCGGCAGCTCGGCGTCAAACCCGCGACGCTGCGCAAATGGGAACGTGCGGGGGTGGTCCGCCCGTCGCGTGACCCGGCGACGGGCTACCGCGTCTACACCCCGGCCGACGTACGCGACGCCCGACTGGCACACCAGCTCCGGCGCGGCGGCTACCTGCTGGAACACATCGCACCCGTGCTGGATCAGGTGCGGGCGGCCGGCGGCGTCGCACCGCTGGAGGCGATGCTGGCGGACTGGCGCGACCGGCTCGCCTGGCGCGGCCGCGCGATGCTGTCCGGCGCCGCCGCCCTGGACGCCTACCTGCACGAACGCACCGCGTCCCGCCTGGCACCCGACGTCAGGCGGGCATGAGGATCAGCCACGCGAAGCCGAGCACGCCGCGGTAGCCGCCGAGGTACTCCTCGCGCCGCCGGTCGGCGAAGGCGCGGGCCTGCGGCGTGCCGACCTGCTCGATCCCGGCCCGCCAGTCGGACTCGAAGTCGTCCCACTCGGCGAGCGTCGACTCGGCGACGTGCAGCGGCCGGAATCCGGCGGTCGTGGCCAGCCGGGCGAGCCCGGCCAGATCGGGCAGGTCACCGAACGCCTCGCGGATCTGGTCGGTGGGTGCGGTGCGGTAGAAGCCCTCGCCGAACAGCAGCCGCCCACCGGCTCTGGTGAGCCGCTGCAACGCGGCGAGCGCCGGGGCGGTCCCATCCCAGATGTGGCTCCCGCCGACGTTGACGACGACGTCGGCGGGCCGCGTCCAGGTGGTCGCGTCGGCGGTGTGGAAGGTGACCTGGTCGAGGTCAGGGGCCGCGGCGCGGGCACGCTCGGCGATCGCGGGGTCGTACTCCACCCCGTCGCCCGCGACGCCGTGCGTGCGGCACAGCCGCCGGAGCAGTTCGCCGCTGCCGCAGCCCAGATCCAGCACGCGCCGGTCGGCATCCGCCGGGGCCAGCCGCCGGACGAGGTCTGCCACCCGCTCCTCGCTCAGCGGCGCGTTGTAGACGAGGTTGGCGGCGGCCGCGGCGAACAGCGGCTTGAGGTCCTGATCAGTCACGCGCCCACCGTATCGGCCCCCTCACCCGGCAAGCGGGCGAAGGCCGCCTTCGCGGACTTTTCCGCACCGTCAGGCTGCCCGTCATCGCATCGATGATACTGACTTGATGCGGCTCGCGCGTCAGCGATTCACGTCGGCGGCGGGCAGCGGTGCGACGATCGCGCCCTCGCCCGGCACTCCGGTCTGTCTGATCAGGAACTGCGCGGAGCCGCGTGCCCGTTCGCGGAAGTGCCGGAACGTCATCGGCACGCCGCGGGCGACGGACAGGTCGGCGTTGTCCATGACCTGCAGATGTACGTGCGGCTGGGTCGAGTTGCCGGAGTTGCCGCAGTCGGCGAGCCGCTCACCCGCGGCGACCGAGGTGCCGGTGGAAACGCGCAGGGAACCCGCACGCAGGTGCACGAGCGCCACGAACATGCCGCTGTCCCGCAACTCGATGACCACGTGGTTGCCGGCGATCGCCGTCGCCCCCCGCCGCAGCCGTCCGGCCTGGCCCAGCATGTACGGCACCAGGGCCAGCTGCGAACGCCGCCCGGCGTGATCGGGTTCGCCGTCGTGGGCCGCGACGACGACACCGTCGGTGGGGGCCAGGATCGGGCGGCCGAAGCCGAAGTAGCGGTCGGGTGGTTCGGTGGCCAGCAAAGTACGCCAGTCGCGGTGGCCCGCACTGCGACCGCGCTCGTCCACCCCGACGAAGTCGATCGCGTACCGCGAGCCCAGCAGGTCCGTGCCGTGGCTGGGCACCCGCCGTGCCGGGCTGTTCCTGGCCAGCCACAGCCCGGTGAACGGCAGCGCGAGCACGACCTCCCGCCCCGCCTGCCCCGCTCGGGGCGCCCCGTCAGCCACGCCCGCCAGCCTAGGCGCCGCGCGCCAGCCCGTCCGGCAGGTGCCGGGCTCGGGCAAGGCCCCGGCTCTCCGGTGCCCGTGGGCGAAGACGCACTGCTACCGTGCCCTGCGTGCTGAGCGAGGAACTGACGCGGACCGCCGCCGACAACGTGCGCCGGGCCGTGGCCCGGGGCGCTTTCCCATGTGCGGCGATCGTCGACGACACCGTGGAATACCTGGACGGCAAGGCGGAACCTGGTGAGCTGCGGGCGCTGGCCTGGGAGCTGGTCGGACCGGCGTTCGCCGCACACCTCGACGCGCAGCAGAACTGGCCCGCGCGCACCGACAGCGACCGGCTCACCGATGCGTTCCGAGCGCTCGACGCGGCCGGGATCGTGGCGCGGGAGGACTTCACCTGCTGCCAGAACTGCGGCGCGACCGAGATCGGCGACCAGGTGCACGACACCATGCCGGCCCGCGGTTACGTCTTCTATCACCAGCAGGACGCCGAGCGCTGCGCCGAGGGCGGCGGGCTGTATCTGGCGTACGGACTGATCGGCCAGCCCGCCACCGCGGAGATCGGCGAGGAGGTCGTCGCCGCGCTGCGCGCCGAAGGCCTTCAGGTCGACTGGAGCGGCTCACCCGGCCAGCGCATCCACGTACGCGTGGATTGGGCGCGCCGCCGTCATGGCCGGATGGCCGCGTGCGCCCCGTACGACCCGGCCGAGCCGGAGCTCTCGGTGCAGTCCGCCAAGGGCCGGAGGCTCGCCATCGCCGCGCGGATGACGGCCACGGCGCTGGCCGCGCTGGAACTGCCCTGGCTGCCCAAGGGCGTGACGGTGCGGATCGAGGGCGGTGCCGCGCCTGTCGAGCTGCGCCGCGAGGGCTCACGCCTGTTCAGCGACGACGGCCGCAGCGCGGGCCGCTTCGACGGGCTGCGGCTGCTGAACGGCGGCGACGACCCGCGGGCGGCGGACGAGCCGGGGCTGCTCGAGGTGACGTACGAGAGCCAGCCGAACAGCGGGAGCGCGTTCCCCAGTGCGCCCATGATGCTGCCCGAGGCGCTGGACGTGCTGCGCCGCCTGCCGACCCGGACGAACTCCTGGCTGTGCGCGGCGAGCGCTTCGGACGTCGCGGTGCAGATGCGCTGGGAGCACTGCGGGCTGTGGCTGGAGACCCCGCATCCGGAGGACGCCACGTCGACCGGCAAATACGCGACCCTGGACGAGGCCGTACGCATGCTTACCGTTCTCGCCACCGAAGACCGGTCCGCGATGGCCGAACTCGAAGGCGCGACCCGCCGGCCCTGGTGAAGCAACGACGGCGTGCCCACCCACCCCCGTGGCGGGCGGACACGTCGCAGCGCTGCTCAAGCGCTCGGCAGGTTGGGAAGGGCACCTTCTACATCGCGGAGCGATGTGAAGGTGCCCTTCCTTTCAGGTGGTGGGGATTGTCCAGCCGTCGGCGAAGGTGGTGCCGGTGACGGGGCGGGCGGAGATGACGCAGCGCTGTTCGTCGGGCCAGAACCAGCCGGCCGAGCGGGCCAGCGCCTGCCAGCCGTCGAGTTCGGCGTCCAGGGCGGTGCCGTAGACGGCCAGGCCGAGCCGTCGCCAGACCTCGTAGTAGGCGATCCAGTGCGCCTCCTGCTGGCCGTACCAGCAGACGGGGCTCGGGCCGCCCAGCAGTCGCTTGCCGGGCAGGTAGATGCCGTGGGCGAGTGAGGTGTAGAGGGCTTCGCGCACGTGGCGGCGCACGATGTCGACGAACGGGACGCCGTACGCCAGTGCCGCCTCGGCCGTCTGGTTCGGCCACGGTTGACCCTTGTCCCGCTTGGGTGGTTTGGGGTCGAACAGCGGCGGAGCGATCCTGTCGTCCATGGCCCCGCGCAGCCGGGACAGGGAGGCGGCCAGGTCGCTGGCCAGTGGGGCGCGTCGGCCCGGCGGCGGATCGGTGGCCCACAGGTAGAGGTCCTCCAGCGTCGGCAGGTGCCGGACCAGCGGTTGAGCCTCGTGGGGAGAGCGGACCCAGACGAACTCGGGCCGGGGGCGGCCGACTCGGCGATACAGCTCGGTGAGGGCCTGTTCGGCGGCGGCCTGTTCGGTCGGTCCACTGGCCGTGCCGTGGCCGCGCCATTCGTCGCGGACGGCGACTGCCTGCTGCCAGGAGGCGGCACGTTCGTGCCGCGGGGCGGTCATACCGCGAGGGCGCGCACGCCCTTTCGTACACAGGAGATCATGGCGCTGATGATCTCACTCCGGGACCGGTGTCGCAACAGGATATGAGCGGCGGGCCGCCGGGCAAACCGACGACCCGCCGTTTCCTGCGTTACGGCATGGTCCACTTCTGGTTGGCCGCGCCCGCGATGCACTGCCACAGGTGCACGACGGTGCTGTCGGCGGAGTTGTTGCCCGACACGTCCAGGCACTTGCCCGACTGCGGGTTGCGCAGGGTCTGGTCGGAGGACTGGTAGGTCCAGTTCTGCGCGCCGGAGCCGTTGCAGGTCCACAGCTGGATCTTCGTGCCGTTGGCGCTGCCGCCGCCGGAGATGTCCAGGCACTTGCCCAGCGCGCGCAGGGTCTGCCCGTTCTGGGTCCAGGTCTGCGCCGTGGAGCCGTTGCAGGTGTAGATCTGGATCTGCGTGCCGTCGGCGGTGCCGCTGCTGCGCACGTCGAGGCACTTGCCGGCCAGGCCCTTGATCGGCCCGGTGCCCGGCGTGGCGGTCTTCACGAAGGTGAAGTCGTCGACGTCGAACAGGCCGGTCCCGGTCCCGGTGAAGGTCAGGTACACGTTCTGGTTGCCCGAGGGCACCCCGGTCAGCGTGGTCTGCACGTTGGCGAACGTGGACCAGCCGCCCGTGTTGGGCACCGCGACCGTGCCGAGGATCGGCCCGGTGGTGGACCCGGTGCGCACCTGGATGCCGCCGCCCGCGCCGCCGGACACGACGCGTGCCCGGAAGGTGATCGCACCGCCGACGTTCACGTTGTTGTACGCCGCCCAGTCGCCCGGCTCGATGTAGCCCAGCGTCTGGCCGTTGTTCGCGCCCGCCTTGGTGAACGCCTGCACGCCGCTCTGGCTGCTGAACGACTCGGCCTGCACGGTCACGTCACCGGTCGGCGGGGTGCCCAGCTCCTTGATGCGGATGTTGCGGAACTGGGCGGTGTCGGCCGCGCCGTGGTTCTGGATGCCGATGTGGCCGGCCAGGTCACGGGCGGCGTTGGTGTTGGTGAAGTCGTTGATCAGCACGCCGTTGAGGTAGATCCGCAGGCGCTGGCCCTCGACGAGCAGTTCGTAGGTGTTCCACTCGCCGGCGGCGTTGAGCGCCGCGTCGCGGGCGGCGATGTTGGCCGACTGGAACGTGTACACCGCGCCGGTGGTGCGGTCGGCCGCGTCGGTGGCGTCGATCTGGATCTCGTAGCCGTTGTCGACCGCCGACCACGGGTCGGTCGACGGCGGGAAGCCGATGAACACGCCCGAGTTCGAGTCGCCGGTGAGCTTCCAGTCCAGCTTCAGCGAGTACGAGGTGTACTGCTTGGCGCTGTACCAGTACAGGCCCATGCCGCCGACCGTGGTCAGCGTGGCGTCGGAGTTGGTGAGGCTGCCCGGACCGGCCTGCGACCAGCCCGTGGTCGAGCCGTTGAAGATCGGCGTGTAGCCGGTCTCGGGGCGGCAGTCGGCCTTGCTGCGGCCGGCCGCGTAGCGGATGCCGCCGAGCAGGTGGTTGCGGAAGTTCGCCTCGCTGTAGGAGGCCTGGGTGTGGCCGCCGCCGGTGTAGAAGGAGCGGCCGCCGTCGTACGCCTTGCACCAGACGTGCGGGTGGTCGGCGCCCATGCCGCCGCCGCTGTACGAGGACTCGTCCAGGGTGGCCAGCACCTTCGCGGTGGAGCGGGCGTTGGTCTGGTAGTTGTACCACTCGTCGGTGCGGGTCCAGGTCTGCGGCAGGTGCGCCGTCGCGGCGTGACCGCGGTCCTCGACCTTGACGTTGGCCTGCTGGATCGCCGGGTGCGAGGCGAACCACGCGCCGACCAGGTTGCCGTACCAGGGCCAGGAGTACTCGGTGTCGGCGGCGGCGTGCACGCCGACGTAGCCCTTGCCGGAGCGGATGTAGTTCTCGAACGCGGTCTGCTGGGTCGCGTCGAGCACGTCACCGGTGGTGTTGAGGAAGACCACGGCCTCGTACTGGGCCAGGTTGCTCGCGTTGAACTGGGCCGCGTCCTCGGTGGCGGTGACGGTGAAGTTGTTGGCCGAGCCCAGGTCCCGGATGGCCTGGGTGCCCACGGCGATGGAGTCGTGCCGGAAGCCGGCGGTCTTGGAGAAGACCAGCACGTCGTACGGGGCGTCGGCGGCCGCCGCCGGGCAGGCGGTCATGGCCACCACGGTCAGCGCGGCGGCTGCCGCACCGAGCACGGGTCGAAGGATTCGCACGATGTTGCTCCTTTCTCGGACGGGAGCGGTCCGGGCGGAACGGGGCTGCCCCGCCCGGACCGGGTCGATCAGGGCAGGGTCCACTTCTGGTTCGCCGCGTTGGTGCCGCAGGTCCACAGGTGGACGATGGTGCTGTCGGCGGAGTTGTTGCCCGACACGTCGAGGCACTTGCCCGACTGCGGGTTGCGCAGCGTCTGGTCGGAGGCCTGGTAGGTCCAGTTCTGCGCGCCGGAGCCGTTGCAGGTGTACAGCTGGATCTTGGTGCCGTCGGCGGTGCCGCCGCCGGCGATGTCCAGGCACTTGCCGAATGCCCGCAGGGTCTGGCCGTTACGCGTCCAGGTCTGCGAGCCGGTGCCGTTGCAGGTGTAGATCTGGATCTGGGTGCCGTCGGCCGTCGCGCCGCTGCGCACGTCCAGGCACTTGCCCGCCAGCCCCGTGATCGGGCCGACGCCCGCCGCGGTGGTGAAGGTGAACGAGTCCAGGTCGTACAGCGCCCCGGTGCCGCCGCTGAAGGTCAGGTACAGCGGGGTGGTGCTGTTCGGAGCGCCGGTGATGGTCCCGCTGACCGTCGTGAACGTCTCCCAGCCGCCGGTCACCGGGACGGTGGCCGAGCCGAGCACGGTGCCGGTGGCCGACCCGGCGCGGATCTGCAGCGTGCCGCCCACGCCGCCCGAGGACACCCGGGCGGTGAAGCCGGTCGCGTTGCTCAGCCGGTACGGCGTGAACGAGATCCAGTCCCCGTTGTGGATGTCACCGACGGTCTTGCCGCCCTCGGCGGTGGTCTTGGTGAACGTGTTGATGCCCGACGAGGTGCCGAAGTGCTCGGCCTGGCGGTGCCGCGGCTGCAGCGTGTGCTGCGTGTGCGTGGTCAGGCCCTGGTTGTCGGTGTACTCCGCGTCGAAGATCGCGAAGATGTTCGCCGCGTCGTCGTGCTCGCCGTCGACCGGGATGGTGATGGTGCCCGAGCAGCCGTTCTTCGAGGTGATCTGGTGGCCGTGCTGGTCGTGGCCGAGAACGTAGGTCAGCTTCACCCGGCTGCAGTCGATCGTGCCGTCACCGGCGTCGGTGACCGTCAGCGAGTAGCTGACCGTGTCGCCGAACGCGAACAGCTGGCCGTTGCCGGGGCTGTTGATGGTCACCGCGGGCGGGGTGTTGCCGACCGTGATGACGACCGAGTCGCTGCCGGTCGCGCCCTGCGGGTCGCGCACCGTCAGGGTCGCGGTGTACGTCCCGTTGGTGCTGTACGTCTTGCTCGGGTTGGCCGCCGTCGAGGTGGTGCCGTCGCCGAACGCCCACGAGTAGGTCAGCGCGCCGCCCTCCGGGTCCGACGAGCCGGCCGACGAGAACGCCACGGTCAGCGGGGCCGCGCCCGCGGTCGGGGTGCCGTTCGCGTTGGCGATCGGGGCCCGGTTGCCGGTGCCGATGTACTCGAAGCGGTACAGCGCCGAGTTCGCGTCGCCGTTGAAGTAGCCGGTGCCGTAGTCGAGCACGTACAGCGCGCCGTCGGGGCCGAACGCCGAGTCCATGACCTGCTTGCCGGTCCACGGGAAGGCGTCGATGGTGCCGCGCGAGCCGTCGGCGTTGACGTGGATCGGCTTGATCCAGCCGCGGCCGAACTCGGTCGCGAAGAACTGCCCGTCCATGTCCTGCGGGAACTTCACCGTCGAGGTCGACGAGGCGTTGTACCGGTAGACCGGGCCGCCCATCGGCGACTCGGAGCCGCCGCCGAACTCGGTCGGGGTGCCGCTGTCCCCGCCGTACTTGATCCAGGCCGGGCGGGCGGCGGGCAGCGTGGACAGGCCCGTGTTGCGGAACGAGTTGTTGGTCGGGCCGCCGGCGCAGTTGTACTTCGGCCCGGTGGACGCGGTCGCGAAGTTCCACTCGTTGTAGGTCTCGGTGCTGGTGTTCGCGCCGGTGCAGTACGGCCAGCCGTAGTTGCCCGCCGAGGTGATCCGGTTGAACTCGACCTGCCCGCTGGGGCCCCGGTTGGCGTTGGTAGTGCCCGCGTCCGGCCCGTAGTCGCCGACGTACACGACGCCGGTGGCCTTGTCGACGCTCATCCGGAACGGGTTGCGGAAGCCCATCGCGTAGATCTCGGCGCGGGTCTGCGCGGTGCCGGGCGCGAACAGGTTGCCCGACGGGATCGAGTACGACCCGTTCGCGTTGACCTTGATGCGCAGGATCTTGCCGCGCAGGTCGTTGGTGTTGCCCGCGGAGCGCTGCGCGTCGTAGGCGGGGTTGCGGTCGGTGCGCTCGTCGAGCGGCGAGTAGCCGTCCGAGGAGAACGGGTTCGAGTCGTCGCCGGTGGAAAGGTACAGGTTGCCCGCCGCGTCGAAGTCGATGTCACCGCCGACGTGGCAGCACAGGCCCCGGTCGGCGGGCACGTCCAGCACGTTGACCTGGCTGGACATGTTCACCGTGAAGTCGGCGTTGAGGGTGAACCGGGCCAGCCGGTTGACGCCCTGCCACTGGGTCCAGCTGGTGCCGGTCGCGGGCGCGTCCCCGCTCGGGGTGGACAGCGGCGGGGCGAAGTAGAGGTAGATGTAGCGGTTCGTGGCGAAGCCCGGGTCGACGCCGACGCCCTGCAGGCCCTCCTCGTCGTGCTGGTACACGGGGATGGTGCCGATCACGGACGTGGTCCCGGCGGCGTTGGTGCGGCGCAGGGTGCCGTTGCGGGCGGTGTGCAGCACGGACAGGTCCGGCAGCACGGCCAGCGACATCGGCTCGCCCATCTCGGCGACGCCGCGGGCCATCTCGATCTGCTGGAACTTGGTCGGGTCGATGGTGTGCGCGGCCGCGGGGGTGGTCGTGGTGGCGACGGCCGTCAGGGCCGACCCGGTCGCCAACAGCGCGGCGGCGACCGCGCGCCATAGTCTGATGTATCTACGTGGATGTCTAGTGGACATAGCCGTCCAACCCTTCCTGACCAGGGGTACGCCAGGCAGGGCGCGCGCCGTCGCGCCTGTTGGCGGGGTGGGTTTGGGGGTAACCGCGCCGCCGGTTACTTCGATGAAACATTGTGGAGCTGTGACGGACACACTAGGGACTTTTCATCGAGGTGTCCATACTTTCGGATGCGTCAACTAAAAGTTACGACACCACGATCGAAAGTGGAGTGACTGTGCAGGTCACGGGCTACCGGTTTCAGCGCCCGGCGACCGCGGGTATCAGACGCCATGAACCGCAACCTGATCCGGGCGCTGCTGTACGCCTGGGAACGGCCCGAGTTCCGCGCCGGCCTGCAGCACCTGATCGACCTCGACCAGGTGACCGCGCTACTGGCCGCACTGTCCACCGAGGACCGCGACCACGAGCAGGAACGCCGCGCCATGGAGCTGCTGCGCTCGGCACTGGACTCCCCCGAGATCCGCCGGGCGGTCCTGCTGCTCGTCGAGTCCGACGACATCCGGCTGCAACTGGCCGCCGCGGTCGCCGAAGGCATGCCCGACCGCCCCGCCCTAGCCGTCGCCATCGCCTCGGCTTTCAACGACCCCCGCGTCCGCACCCAGCTCCACGACGCCCTGCAAACCCCCTCAGGTACGCGACCTGCTGCTCCGCGCGGCAGCGGACGGCGCCGAGGAGCGGCGCTGGTCCCTGGCCCGCCGGCTGATCGTGCTGCTCGCCCGCCACCGCACCGCCCGCCGCCTGGCCTGGTCACTGCACCGCCACGGCTTCCTGCGCGCCCTGCGCGAATGAAAGGAAGGGCACCTTCTACAACGCTCCGCGTTGTAGAAGGTGCCCTTCCTGACACTCACCATGCTCCGCCGCAGGTCAGGCGGCGCTGCCGACCGGCTGGTCGAACTGGGTGCGGTAGAGCTCGGCGTAGCGGCCGTCGCGGGCCAGCAGGTCCGGATGCGTGCCGCGCTCGACCACTCGCCCGGCCTCGATCACCAGGATCTGGTCGGCCTGCCGCACCGTGGACAGCCGGTGCGCGATGACCACCGAGGTGCGCCCGGCCAGAGCCTCGCCCAGCGCCTCCTGCACCGCCGCCTCCGACGTCGAGTCCAGGTGCGCCGTCGCCTCGTCGAGCACCACCACCCGCGGCCTGGCCAGCAGCACCCGGGCGATGGTCAGCCGCTGCCGCTCGCCGCCCGACAGCCGGTAGCCGCGCTCGCCGACCACCGTGTCCAGCCCGTCGGGCAGCGCCTCGACCAGCTCGGCGAGCCGCGCCCGGCGCAGCGCGTCCCACAGCTCCTCGTCGGTGGCCTCCGGCCGGGCCAGCAGCAGGTTGGCCCGCACCGACTCGTGGAACAGGTGGCCGTCCTGGGTGACCATGCCCAGCGTCTGCCGGATCGTCTTGGCGTCCAGGTCGCGGACGTCCACGCCGGCCAGCCGGATCGTGCCGCCGTCGGTGTCGTACAGCCGCGGCAGCAGCTGTGCGATGGTGGACTTGCCCGCCCCGGACGAGCCGACCAGCGCCACGAGCTGGCCCGGCTCGGCGGTGAACGACACGTCGTGCAGCACCTGCGCGCCGCCGCGGGTGTCGAGCACGGCGACCTCCTCCAGCGACGCCAGAGACACCTTGTCCGCCGACGGGTAGCCGAAGTCGACGCCGTCGAACTGCACCGACACCGGGCCGTCAGGGATCGGCCGCGGCTGCTCGGGCTCGGCGATCAGCGGCTTGAGGTCGAGGATCTCGAACACCCGCTCGAAGCTGACCAGGGCGCTCATCACCTCGACCCGGGCGCTGGCCAGCGAGGTCAGCGGGGCGTAGAGGCGGGCCAGCAGCAGCGCCAGCGCCACCACCGCCCCCTCGTCCAGCGTGCCGCGCAGCGCGAACACGCCGCCCAGGCCGTACACCAGGGCCAGCGCGAGCGAGGAGACCAGCATCAGCGCGGTCACGAAGACCCACTGCACCATCGCGGTGCGCACGCCGATGTCGCGCACCCGCCGGGCCCGCGACGCGAACTCGGCCGACTCCCGTTCCGGCTGCCCGAACAGCTTGACCAGCGTCGCGCCGGGGGCGGAGAAACGTTCGGTCATGTTGGTGCTCATGGCCGAGTTGTGCTCGGCCGCCTCGCGCTCCAGCCGGGCCAGCTTGTTGCCCATCCGCCGGGCGGGCAGCACGAACACCGGCAGCAGCACCAGCGCCAGCAGGGTGATCTGCCAGGACAGCTGGATCATGACGACCAGGGTCAGTGCCAGCATGACCAGGTTCGCCACCACCCCGGACAGGGTGTCGCTGAACGCGCGCTGCGCGCCGATGACGTCGTTGTTGAGCCGGCTGACCAGGGCGCCGGTGCGGGTACGCGTGAAGAACGCGACCGGCATCCGCTGCACGTGGTCGAACACGGCGGTGCGCAGGTCGAGGATCAGCCCTTCCCCGATGGTCGCCGACAGCCAGCGGGTGGCCAGGCTCAACCCGGCCTCGGCCAGCGCCAGTCCCGCAATGATCACCGCCAGCCAGACGACCGTGGTCTCCGGCCCGCCGCTGGTGATCGTGTCGATCACCCGGCCGGCCAGGATCGGGGTGGCCACCGCCAGCACCGCGCCGACCACGCTCAGCGCGAGGAAGGCCAGCAGCTGCCGGCGGTGCGGCCGGGCGAAACCGAGGATGCGCCGCAGCGTCGCCAGCGAGAACGGCCGCCGCTCGTCCTGGGCGTTCATGGCGTGGTAGAGGGAGTTCCACGCCGCCATTTCCATGCTCATCGAGTTGCTGCCTTTCATACGACCCAGTTGCGGTGGTCCAGGCGTGCATCGCCACCGTAGAACCTCAAGCGAGGGTCAGCTTCTCGACGTGAAGGGTCGAGCTTGCAGTTCATGACGGCTCGTGGTGATGAGCACGAGGTCACGCCGCGTTCGGCAGGCTGACGGCTGCCCAGTCCTTGGCACCGCGTGCGGCGATGTTGCGGGCTGCGTTGCGGTCGGCGTGCTCAGCGAAGCTGCACGACCGGCAATGGAAGGTGGATTGGTTGGGCCGGTTGGCCCTGGTGATGTGTCCGCAGGCAGAGCATTGCTGCGAGGTGTACGCCGGATTGACGTACGCGACCGCCACTCCTGCTCGTTTGGCCTTGTACGCGATGTGCTGGCCGAGTTGGTGGAACGCCCAAGAGTGAAGCGTGACCCGCCGGGGCCGTCGGAGCCGTACCCGGTCGCGGATGCCGCCCAGGTCTTCCAGGGCGATTCCGCGGCCGGTGCGTTTGGCCTCGGTCACGATTGTCTTGGCGATACGGTGGTTGGTGTCGGCGGCGAATCGGGACTCCTTGCGGCGCCGTCTCTTCAGAAGCCGCTTGGCTGATTTCGTACCGATCCGCTGAAGTTTTGCGCGCAGTCGCTGGTTGCGGTGCCGGACCCGGCTGACAGCTTTGCCGCTATGCTGGAAGTCATCCGAGTCGGCGGCAAGGTTGGCGATGCCGAGGTCAACCCCAAGGAAGCCGTCCGGTTCCGCAGCTGCGACGTCGGGAATTTCGCAAGTGGCATACAGGAACCACATGCCATCCCGGTATACGAGGTCCGACTCACCACGGCGGTGCGTGGCCAGGGTGGCGTATTGGGACTCACTGCAACGGAACGGGACGGGACCGGATCGGCCAGCCACCGTCCAGATCGACACCGTGCGGTTAGCCAGCTGCCAGGACAGGCACCGGTCGTCGTACGGTTGCGCAGCCGCGCGACGGAACCGAATTGGCTTGCCTTCAACCGCCTGACGGCGTCTCGATCCGGGTCGACCGAGGTGGCCAGCCGCGATGTTGGACCTCAATGCGGCATAGGCTCCGGCCACCTTCCGCGCGACGTGGATAGCAGGCTGCGCCGACAGACCCATACCCTTCATCCGACCGTAGGTAAGCCGCTGCAGCGCTTGTTTGCCGAACACCCGCTTCTGATGGGCCAGCAGCGACGCAACATTCGCCGCTTCGTTACACAGGTCAAGCGTCACACGTAAGGCCGCCTGCTGAACAGCGTCTGGAAATAGACGCACCTGCACAACAATCTTCACTTGACGTCCTCACAGCCGCCTGTGGCGCATTCACGCATGGTGGAGAAGGACCCGCGGTCCTCTGCCAGGACAGTTGACGTCACACTCGACTTCTACCGGACGGGTCCGACAATCACGCCGCGCGGCGCTCCTCCACGCTCACCGTTTGGGTGACGGCCACCCGGACCGGGAACGGGTACACCGGCGCGAGCGGGCCGTCTCCGTCGCCGCCGCGACGGAGTGACCAGGTCCCGCCGGGACGGCTCGCACGCTCGGTTGGCCCGTCGCCGCGCAGGCGCGGATGGTTCAGTGCCAGCAGCAGCCCGTATCCGGCCAGCACCAGCCCGTGCGACAGCACCCGGCCCGCCTCGACCCGGTCGGCGAGCGCGTCGTTGACCGTCAGCAGGCTGAGCACGATCACGAACGCGGTCATCACCGGCAGCAGCGCCGCCGGGCGGGTACGCCGCCAGGCCAGCCAGGCCAGGGCCGCCCCGATCGCCACGTTCCAGGCGGCGGACTCGTGCCAGAGGTGCCCCGACGACACCGAGCCGACCACGCCGTGCGCGTGCCGTTCCGCGGCGGCCAGGCTGCTGATCTGCGCCACGCCGAGCAGGAACTGGCCCAGCCCGACGACCAGCAGCGCCCGCCGCAGCCAGGCGGCGACGTCGAACCGGGCGTGCCGGACCGGCGGGGTCGGCGCGGCGGCGAGCACCGCGGCCAGCGCCTGCTCGCTGAGCCCCGGCACCGGCAGCGCGGCGGCGGTCCGGGCCAGCCGGGTCACCGACTCCGCCCGCTGCCACCAGTCCGCGCACTGCGCACAACCATCGACGTGCGCGTCGACCGCCTCGCGCTCGCCCGGCTCGTCCGCGCCGTCCAGGCGGGCCGACAGCAGTTCACGCGCCTGTGCGCACCCCATGCCCACTCCCATGAGACACATTGTCGCCCGTACCGGCGAGTTGGTTCCCGGACCTCGCTGTGACCTGCGGCGCTGTCGCGCACCGGGGGGATCGCATCGACGGGCGGCGAACGATACGCTTCCGGTCATGTCTTACGGCGGTGACGACGAGCGCATCACGGCGCTGGCCCTGGCGGCCCGCGGCGGCGACCGCGCCGCCGTCGAGGCTTTCGTGGCGGCGACCCAGCGCGACGTGGTGCGCTTCGTGGCGCACCTGGCCGGGGCCGCCGACGCCGACGACCTCGCGCAGGACACCTACCTGCGGGCGATGCGCGCCCTGCCCTCGTTCGAGGGCCGCTCCTCGGCCCGCACCTGGCTGCTGGCCATCGCCCGGCACACCGTCGTGGACCACCTGCGCGCGCTCGCCCGGCGACCGCGCTCGGCGGACCTGGCGGACTGGGCCGCCGTGGCCGACACCGTCGCGGCCGGCGCGGCCGGGCGCTTCGACGAGCAGATCCTGCTCGACCGGCTGGTCGCCGGGCTGGACCCCGACCGGCGGGAGGCGTTCGTCGCCACGCAGGTGCTGGGGCTGTCGTACGGCGAGGCCGCCGAGGTCATCGGCTGCCCGATCGGCACCATCCGGTCCCGGGTCGCCCGCGCCCGCGACGACCTCGCCGCCGCGCTCGGCGACAGCGCCACCGCCGCCCCACGACGCCACCTGCGGGCCGTCTGACCGGCTCCGCCCGCTCACGCCACCCGCGCCTGGCGGCCGGGTGACCGCCGCCCCGTTTTGCATAAACGGTGGCCTATCTCATCGAGTTCGATCTCGTGTCATTCGATGAGATAGGCCACCGTTTATGAAGCGCGGCCGGATCACGTGATCACGGCACGATGCGCCGGCCCCGCCCGGCGACGGGTCAGGGCTGGGCGGCGGTGGGCTTGCCGCGCAGGGCCAGGCCGAGGGCGGCCAGGGCCACGACCAGCGCGGCGATGCTCAGGCCGAGCGGCCAGCCGTTGCCGCCGTCCGAGGACGCCGGAGCAGCGCCCGACGCCGCATTGTTACCGGCCGCGGCCGGGGACGCGGCCGCGGCCGCCTTCGGCACGACCTTGAGCACCGGCGCGGGGTGCTCGAGCTCCGCGCCTTCCTTCGGCTCCTCGATCCAGCGCACGACCTCGCCGTCGGAGTACGTCTGCAGCGCCTTGAACACGACCTGGCTGACCTCCGGCACCGGCCCGGCGGACACGTCGAACTCCTGGAACTGGCCGGGCTTGACGGCCGACGCGGCGTCCGCGGTCCACGTGATCTTCGAGGCGGCCTCGGTGATCTCCCGGTCGTGGTTCTTGATCGGCGTCGCCAGCTTGCGCTTCTCGACCACGGCCGTCCAGCCCGGCGTCGGCTTGACCGAGACGCTCGCGAACGGGGCGTCCTCGGGCAGCGTGACCTCCACCTTCACCGTCGAGGCGTTGTCCTTCTCGTTCGGCACCCGGAAGGTCAGCCGGGCGTATCCGCCGACCGTCGCCTCCTTCGGGTTCACGGTCACATGCGCCGCCGCCGGCACGGCCGACAGGCCGATCATCGCCGCCGCCGCGACCGTCACCACGCCGGCCCGCCACCGTGCCCTCGCACCGATCTTCATCTCGCGTCCTTCACCTCGGGGACCTGGCGCACCACGCGGCACGCCCGGCGGCGACAGGGTCACCGCGCGACACAGGTCGCGCGAACCCGGTCGCCGGTTCCCGCACGTATGTGTGGACTCTCACCGATTCACCGGGAACTTCCTGACCCTTCCCGGCGACGCCGAGCCGCCGCTCCATGTCGGAGCCGTGACAGAACGCGCGGATGCGCCCGCTCATGCGGCACCGTGCACAGTGCACGGACCACCGGCGGAGGAGGCCACAGATGAGGGGCAGGACCAGGGCGGCAGCGGCCGCCGTCGCGCTCGCCGCGGCGACCGGCCTGGCACAGACCGGCGCACCGGCGCAGGCCGCGGTGCCGGGCCTGCAGATCGTGACCACGGCGAGTGCGGGCGGCAGCGGTTCGCCCAAGAGCGTGACGGCCACGTGCCCGGCCGGCAAGCGGGTCGTCGGCGCGGGCTTCTACCTTGACGGCGCGGCCGCGCAGGTGGTGCTCGACGACCTGATACCGGCGGCGGGCGCGGTGACCGCCACCGGTTACGAGGACCAGGACGGCACGGCCGAGAGCTGGTGGATCCGCGCGTACGCGGTCTGCGCCGACCCGGTGCCGGGGCTGGAGATCGTCACCGCCGTCAGCGCCCCCGGCTCGGCCGCGCGCTCGACGACCGCCGCCTGCCCCACCGGCAAGCGGGCCCTCGGCGGCGGCGCGACGGTCACCGGCGGGCTCGGCCAGGTGGTGATCGACGCGATGATGCCCGCCACGACCACGGTCACCGCGGCGGCCTACGAGGACAGTGACGGCACCACCGCCACCTGGACCCTGACCGCGTACGCGATCTGCGCGTCCGCGCTGCCCGGCCTGGCCCTGCCGACGGTGACCAGCCCGCCGACGACCGGCTTCCAGCAGGGCGCGTCCCCGGCCTGCCCGGCGGGCACGGCAGCCCTCGGCACCGGCTGGGACGTCAACTCCCGGTTCCCGGGTTCGATCTTCCCGGTCGCCGCCGCCCCGTCCGCCACGGGCGTGCTCACCGTGGCCCTCATGAACAACGCGCCCGGCCTGGCCGAATGGACCCTGACCGGCCGCGCCGTCTGCGCGACGCCCTAGCCCTGGCCCGCGGCCGCCCGCCGGCACCGGCCGGCAAGTCGGGCGGGGTACCGGGTCACGCTGCGCAATGACAGGGTGCCGGCCGGCCGCTGACCGGTCGGCAGGCACCCTGGTCCTCAGCTCACCAGGTGAGGCGGGCGTACCCGTCGGTTCCGGGTTTGCCGGTCACGCCCGCGGCGGAGTTTCCGCCCGCGAGGCCGCCGTTCGGGGCGAGGCTGCGGAAGTAGCCCCCGCGACCACCCGCGCCACCTCGTCCGCCGTTGCCGCCCGCGCCACCGGCCCCGCCGACGCCGTGCTCGACGCCGTCGGTCACGACGCCGCCCGCACCGCCCAGGCCGACCACGGTCGCGCCCGCGCCGCCGGCCCCGCCGGTGCCGCTGCTCGCTCCGTCGACCCCGGAGCCGCCGCCCGCGCCGTCGCCGCCGCCCTTGCCCGCGTTCCCGGCCTCGCCGTCAGTGCCGGTGCACAGGGCCGCCGAGGGCACCGTCATCGTGCCGCCCGCTCCGCCGTCACCGGGTGCGCTGCTGCCGATCCCGCCGGGGCGGGTGCTGCCCGGACGGCTGCCGGTGGCGTCCATGCCGCCGGGGCCGCCGTTGGAGAACTCAGGGCTGCCCTGGCCGCCCGCACCGCCCGCGGCCTGGGTCAGCAGCAGTTCGGTTCCGTTGAGCAGCACGCTGACCTCGGTGAGCGCGCCCGCCGCCCCGTCCGCGCCCGCCCGGGAGATCTGACCGGCATTGCCGTTGCCGCCGGGCGAACTCGGCGCGCCGCCGACCGCCGCGGCAGCGCCGCGTCCCCCGCTGCCACCGCGGCCGACCACGATGGACAGCTGCGTGGCAGGGAATCCGGCGGGCAGCACGCACTTGACGTACTGCCCCGCACCGCCCGAGCCGCCGCCCGCGCCGCCGCCGCCGGAGCTGCCACCGGCCCCGCCGCCACCGCCCCTGCCGAACAGGGACTTGCCGCCACCGCCACCGCCGCCGCCGGCTCCGCCGCCGTTGCCGCCGCCGCCACCGCCGCCCGCGCCCCACAGCTCCAGCGTCACCTCGACACCGGCGGGCACGTCGAACGTGTACGTGCCCGCGGTGTCGTAGACCTGCTCACCGGCGGCGACGGCGCTCCAGGACGGCGCGCCGCCGACGACGGATCCGGCGAGCAGCGCCGCGCTCAGCGCCGCCACTCGATACGACTTTTTCACTACATGTCACCTTTCCTAGGATCGACCAGATCCTACGGAGGCGACTGCGCCGAACCGATCTTCGCCACGCCCGTGACCTGCGAAAACAGCCGTCGCCAGGACTACATGGCGACGGCCGCGCCGCTGACCGCGATGCCGCTCGACGGGTCGGGCCCGATCCCGACCGTCAGCAGGCTGGGCCGTCCCATGTCGACGCCCTGGTGCACGGTGATCGTGGCGGGCGGCGTCACCGTGCCCAGCTCGCGCAGGTAGCCGCCGAACGCCGCGGCGGCCGCGCCGGTCGCCGGGTCGTCGACCACACCGCCGGGCGGGAACGGGTTGCGGGCGTGGAACACGTCCGCGGACTCCCGCCACACCAGGTCGACGGTGGTCCAGCCGCGCCGGGCCATCAGCTCGCCGAGCACGGCCATGTCGTAGTCCAGGTCGGACAGCCGCTGCCGGGTCGCCGCGGCGAGGATCGGGTGCCAGTTCCCGGCGTACGCCAGCCGCGGCGGCAGGGCCGGGTCCAGGTCGGCGGCCGACCAGTCCAGCACGTCCAGCAGCGCGGCGAGATCGGACTCGGCGATCGGCGCGGTACGCGGTGCGACGCTGGTCAGGATGGCCGTGGCGGTGCCATCGGCGGCCATCGCGGTGGACACCTCGACGGTGCCGGCGTTCGTGTCGAAGGTCAGCGGGCCCGCGCCGTGCCGCTCGGCGTACGCCGCCGCGGACGCGATGGTCGCGTGCCCGCAGAAGTCCACCTCGGCCAGCGGGCTGAAGTAGCGGACCGTGAACCGGCCGCCGCCGCGCGGCACGAGGAACGCGGTCTCGGAGTAGCCGACGTCCGCCGCGATGGCGAGCATGGCCGCGTCGTCGAGCGTGCTCGCGTCGAGCACGACGCCCGCGGGGTTGCCGCCGGCCGGGTCGGCGCTGAACGCCGCATATCTCAAGATCTCCACACGTCGACCGTACGGTGCGGGATCGCGCTCCCTCACAGCCAATTCGCGACGGGTGGCTCAGTCGCGGGGAGGCGAGGCGGCCAGCCGCGCGTATTTGATCATCAAGGGGCGCAGGCCGCGCTTCTCGTACACCCGCTGCGCGCCGAGATTGGCGGCCAGCGTGCCGATGTACAGGTCGCCGATGCCCAGCTCGGCGAGCCGCTCGTCGACGGCGTCGAGCAGCCGGGTGCCGACGCCCCGGCCGCGGTGGCTCGCCGCCACCGACAGCGACTCCAGTTCGGCGATCCGGTCGCCGGAGACCCAGGTGTCGTCCGGGCCCGCGAACACGTGCGTGAACGCATACCCGACCAGCTCCCCGCCGTCCTCGGCGAGCAGGATGAACGAACCCGGCTCGGTGATCCACTGCCGGTACAGCTCCCGGCGCAACCGCCAGGACTGCTCGTCGGGGTACATGGCCAGCTCCGGCGCAACCTCGCGGTGGTGGCGGTGCAGGGACAGCCACAGCGGCTCCAGCGCGTCGACGGCCTCCGCGCCGGCCAGGCGGATCGTCACCCCGTTGTCGTTCATGAACGACCACGCTACCGAAGCGCCGCTCAGGACCGGCCGGTCAGGGCACAGTCCTTCGCCTCAGCGCCGGGCGACGACGATGTCGGGCTCGTCCGTGCCGACCACGGTGAACCCGGCGGCGGCCAGCTCGGCGTCGAATCCGGACTCCGTCGCGAGATGACCGTCGAAGACCTCGGTCTCCTCGCGTACCAGCGCGCCGTCGCGGCTGACCCGGTAGCTGAAGCGCCACCGGACCCGGTCCGCGCCGACCGGCGTGGTGGACACCTCGCCGGTGTACAGGTCCCCGCCGAGCCGCCACGACGGCAGGTCCCGGCGGTCCGCCGCGGCGCGCGTCGGCGGGCGCTGGACCACCAGCCTGCCCCCGGGCACCAGGGCCCTCGCCAGGGCACGCAGCGCCGCCGCCCGATCGGACCGGTCGAGCCCGGCCATGGTGTTCAGGCACCAGGCGAAGTCGGCGACGCCGGTCAGGCCCAGGTCCTGGACGTAACGGGCGTGCACGCGGACCCGGGGCAGCACCTCGGCCTGCCCGGCGAGGCGGCTCAGCAGCACGGCGCGCATGCTCGCGGCGGGTTCCACGGCGTGCACGGTCACCGCGCAGCGGCGGGCCAGCAGGTTGGTGGCCAGTCCGGTGCCCGCGCCGACGTCCAGCACACCCACCTCGGGTCTGCCGAGCCACCGGTCCAGCAGCCGTCCGGTGACCGCGAGGTATTCGGTGGCCTGCAGCAGGTCGTAGAACTCGGCGGTGACGGCGTACGCCTGACCCATGAGGCGATCATGTCAAAGCAGCCCGCCGACCGGCGCGGAACAGGGCCGCGGCCGGCGTGGCATCGAAGGTTGCGGACGGCTCCTACGGTGCTGGCATGCTCTGGACGCTTCGGGTGACCGCCGCCGTGAACGCCGCGTGGGTGCTGCTCACCGCCGCCACATTCCTGCCCACGACGTCGATCGACTTCGAGTCCGTCGTGACGCTGACGATGCCGCTGGGGGTGATCTTCCTGGCGATCGCGATCGGCGGGACGATGGCCCGGCACGGGATGCCCGGCGGCACGAAGGCGAGGGACCTGTGGCGCTGGATGTTCAGGGGGCTCACCCACCCGGCCCGGGTGGCGGCCGTGGCCCTGCTCGTTCTGGAGCTCGGGGTCGCGCTGCACGCGCAGCTGCTCGCCACCCTCGGCGAAGAGCTGGGCGAGGCGATCGACCCGGTCACCGCGTACACCCGTGGGGTGCTCGGCCTCACCGCGCACCTGCTGACGATCTCCGTCCTGATCATCGCGGCGGGACGGCGGGCCGCGGCGGCGTCGCCCGCCGCGGCCTGATCCGGGCTCAGCCCGCGATGCCGGTCTCCAGGAACTGGCGCAGCGCCATCTTCGGGCGGTTGCCGATCTGGCTGGCGACGACCTCGCCGTTGCGGAACACGATCAGCGTCGGCATCGACATCACCTTGTACGCCCGCGCCGTCTCCGGGTTGTTGTCGGAGTCGAGCTTGGTGAACACCACCCGGTCGCCGAACTCCACGGACAGCTCGTTCAGCGAGCGCTCCAGCACCTTGCAGGGCGCGCACCACTCGGCCCAGAAGTCGACCACCACGGGCCGGTCCGACTTCAGCACGACGTCGGCGAACGTGGCGTCGGTGACCTCGATCAGGGGGCCGTTCTTCTCAGACATGTTCTCTCCCGGTGGGCGATGGCTTCGTTGAGCTGGTGGTCGAGCTTTTCACGGACGGTGTTGAGGCGGGCGAGGCAGGTGTCGACCTCGTCGAGTTTGCGCCGCAGCACGGCGACCGAGTCGGGGCAGACGTCGCCGGTCGCGTGCCCGGCGCGCAGGCAGGCCACGAACGGGCGGATGTCGTCCAGGTCGAACCCGACCGCGAGCAGGGCCCGGATCTCGTGCACGACGCGCAGCTCGGCCTCGTCGAAGGCCCGGTAGCCGTTGGTCGCGCGCCGCGACCGGATGAGTCCGTGCTGCTCGTAGTAGCGCAGCGTGCGGGTGCTGGTGCCGGCGCGCTGCGCCAGTTCGCCGATGAGCATCCGGGTCCTCCTCCCTGTCCTTGCAACACGCTAAACGTTGCCGCCGGTGTCAAGGCAAGCGTGGCCCCGGTCACGCCGTGCCGAGGGCGGCCGTGACCTTGACAGTTCTCGATGAGGGTACGGACACTGTGGAGCATCGCGTCCGGCCTACCCGGGCAAGCCCGGGCGCGTCATGTTAGCGCTAACATAAACATACCTCTATGCATTGCCGACTGCGACAAGGAGCAGCACATGCTCGGCAGCATTCCGTCCCCCAGGCTGTCCCCCACCGCCCGCGCCGTCGCCGCCACCGCGGCCGTCCTGCTCGCCCTGCTCACCGGCCTGACCGGCGCACGCCCCGCCGCCGCGGCCACGGTGACCCGCTACGTGCTCACCGCGTTCACCAACAGCAGCGAGAGCAACCTGTACGTCTACACGTCCACCAACGCGCGCGACTTCACCCTGCTGCGCGGCCCCGCGTACACCCCGCCGTCGGGCCTGATCCGCGACCCCAGCGTGCTCAAGCACAGCGACGGGCGTTACTACGTCGTCTACACCACCAACTGGACCGGCACCGAGTTCGGCATCGCCTCCAGCACCGACCTGATCAACTGGTCGTTCGTGCGCAACGTGCCGGTCGGCATCTCCGGCATCGTCAACACCTGGGCCCCCGAGTGGTTCGTCGACCCGGCCGACGGCAGCGTGAACGTCATCGTGTCGCTGAGCACCACCTCGTACGCGAACTTCCGGCCGTACCGCTTCCGGGCCCTGAACACCGCGTTCTCGTCGTGGGCGACACCGGTCGCGCTGTCGGGCATCGCGCCGAACTACATCGACACCTTCGTCGTCCGCTCCGGCAGCACCTACCACGCGTTCGCCAAGAACGAGACGACCAAGTACATCGAGCACGCCACAGCATCGGCACTCAATGGCCCGTGGACGTTCACCGGCACCGGCAACTGGGCCGGCTGGGGCTCCGGCGTCGAGGGCCCGGCCCTGGTCCGGCAGACCGACGGCAGCTGGCGCATCTACATGGACGGGTACACCTCGGGGCACTACTACACGGCCACCAGCACCGACCTCAACAACTGGTCGGCCCGCTCGGACGTGCCCGGCGGGCTCAGCGGGTTCATCCGGCACGGCACCGTGCTGTCCGAGACGATCACCACGGGTGACGCGTTCGCCTCCACGGCCGTCGCCCAGCACAGCGGCAAGTGCCTCGACGTGCCCAACGGGTCCACCGCCACCGGCACCCAGCTGCGGCAGTGGCCTTGCAACGGCCAGGGTGCGCAGTCGTTCCGGTTCAATCCGGTCGGCGTGGACACGTACACGATCACCAACACCGCCAACGGGCTGTGCCTGGACGTCAACGGGGTGTCCACCGCCAACGGCGCGGCGATCATCCAGTGGACCTGCACCGGCACCGCCAACCAGCAGTTCACGCTGCGGCTGTCGAGCACGGGGATCTACCAGCTCGTCGCGGTGCACAGCGGCAAGTGCGTCGACGTCAGCAACGCCTCCACCGCCGACGGCGCGCTCGCCATCCAGTGGACCTGCGGCACCGGCGCCAACCAGCGCTGGCGCCTGACCCGCTGATCCGCCCACCCAGCCCTGGCGCCCACCCCGCCCTCCATAAACGTTGGCCTATCTCATCGAAAATCCGGGACTCGGAGTCGATGAGATAGGCCAACGTCGTTGAAAACGGGGCGCGGCAGGCCGCCGCCGCGGGTCACTCGGTGGCGATCGCCGCCAGGATGTCGGCGCGGGCGGCGCGGCGCGCCGGCCACAGCGCGGCGAGCACCCCGACCAGCCCCATGCCCGCCAGCGCCACCACCGCGGTCGACCACGGCACCGACATGCCGAACACCGGATTGGCCAGGATGACGTACTGCATCACCCCGCCCAGCAGCACCCCGACCCCGATCCCCAGCACCCCGCCGTACAGCGAGATCACCACGCTCTCCCGGCGCACCGTGCGCCGCACCAGCGCCCGCGACGCCCCCAGCGCCCGGAACACCCCCAGCTCCCGGGTCCGCTCCAGCACCGACAGCGCCAGCGTGTTGACCACCCCGAACACCGCGATCACCACCGCAGCCCCGAGCAGCACATACACCAGACCCAACACCAGCTGGTACGGCTCCAGCAGATCGTCGAGCAGCTGCTCGCGATCCTGCACCAGCACGTCCGGCCGCGACGCGAACGCCTTCTCCAGCGCGCCGCGCAGGCCCGCGTCAGCCCCGACGGCGTACATGACGTCGCCCTGCCGGTACACCCCCGCGGGCACCAGTGCGTCGTCGATCAGCTGCCCGCGCAGCATGTCGCTGCCCTCGTGCACGCCGGCGACGGTCACCGGCACCTCGACCGGCGCGGCCTCGCCCGCCTGCCCGACGACCGGGAACCGGAGCCGGACCTGGTCCCCGGCCTGCACTCCCAGCTCGTCGGCGACCCGCGAGGCCAACAGCACCCCCTGCCGCAGGTCGGCGCCGCCCGAGACGATCCGGGGCCGGAGCGCCGTGCCGAGCGCGGCCGGGTCCAGGCTGGTGAACTCGGTGTCCTGCGACGCGCCCCGCGCCGAGACCACCTCCACCCCGCCGGATCGCGGCGCGGCCAGCGCGGTCACCCCGGGCACGGCCTTCGCGGCGGTGCGGGCCGGGTCGTCGAGGTAGCCGTACGCCGCGGCGCGCAGCACCACCACGTTCTCGGGCACCGCCGAGCGCACCTGCTCGGTCAGGTCGTCGTTGAGCGTCTGCCCCACGGTCGCGAACGCGCACACCAGCGACAGCCCGATCATCAGCGCGGACGAGGTGGCGGCGGTGCGGCGCGGGTCGCGTACCGCGTTGCGCAGGGCGATGCGGGTGACCGGGCGGGGCGAGCGCAGCAGCCGGGTCAGCGGCGCGAGCACCGCCGACACCATGATCGGTGCGGTGAGCAGCACACCTACCCAGGCCAGCACCGCCCCGGCCATGGCCAGCATCCGCATCGGCTCGGTCAGGTCTTCCGGCCTGGTCACCGCGACCATGGCCGCCCCGCCCGCGATGGCCAGCAGGCCGAGCAGGCTGCGCAGCACCAGCGAGCGCCGCGGCACGGCCGCGTCCGTGCGCAGCGCCGCCATCGGCGACACCCGCGCCGCCCGGCGCGCCGACCCGTACGCGGCGACGACCGTCACCACCACGCCCACGCCGTAGCCGAGCAGCACCGCCCACGGCGACACCACGTACGCGACGTCCCCGACCACCGGCAGCAGGCGCATCGCCAGCAGGCCGAGCCCGGCGCCGAACGCGACGCCCACCGTCGAGCCGACCAGGCCCAGCACGACGGCCTCGGTCAGCACGGCCCGGCGCACCTGGGCCCGCCGCGCGCCGACGGCCCGCAGCAGGGCGAACTGCCGGGTGCGCTGGGTGACCAGCATGGTGAAGGTGTTCGCGATAACGAACACGCCCGCCATCAGCGCCACGGCGGCGAACGCCAGCAGCGCCTTGCGGATCACGTCGGCGCTGCCGGCCGCCTCCTTCTTCTGCTGCTCGCGCAGTTCGCTGCCCGAGTCGATCCAGTAGCCCGCGCCGAGTTCGGCCTGGGCGGCCGCGACGACCGCCTGCTCGTCGGGCCCGGACAGCTCGACGCGAGCGAATCCCGGCTCCGCGCCGGGCACGGCGTCGCGGTGGCGCAGCAGGCGGGTCGCGGTGTCCGCGTCGTACGCCACCGCCGGGTCGAACCCCCAGCCCGTCGCCCGGTAGGTGAAGACACCGACGACGGTGGCGGTGTCCGACCGGTCACCGCCGAGCAGCACCCGGGCGGAGTCACCCACGGAGAGCCCGGCCTCTGCGGCGGCCTGCTGCTCCAGCGCCACCTCCCCGGCGCGCGACGGCGCCCGGCCCGCGGTGAGCGCGAACCGCTGGGAGCCGTCCCAGTCGGTGCCCGCGGTCTCCGCCCAGGACGTGGTCCCGATCTTGCCGCTGGTGCCGACCAGGGCCGCGTAGCCCGCGCGGACGCCCTCGGCCCGGGTGACCCCGGGCAGCCGGGCGAGCCGGCCGACGACGTCGGCGGAGATCTCCGCGTCCTGCGGGCCCGTCGGCTTGGGCTGCACGAGCGCGGCGAGATCGGTGCGGGACGAGCCCTTGCCGACGGTGGCCGCGGCGGAGTCCGACACCACCCAGGTGGCGACCACGAAGGCCACCCCGAGCACGATCGCGGCCAGGGTCATCGCGACCCGGCCCAGGTGTGCGCGCAGGTCGCGCAGCATCGCCCGCAGCATCAGGCACCCGCCCCGACGGCCGTGCGGCCGCGCGCGACGGACTCCAGCGAGCGGATCCGGTCGAGCACCCGGTCGGCGGAGGGCTCGCGCAGCTCGTCGACGATCCTCCCGTCGGCCAGGAACAGCACCCGGTCGGCGTACGAGGCCGCGACCGCGTCGTGGGTGACCATGACCACGGTCTGCGCCAGCTCGTCGACACTGCGGCGCAGGAAGCCGAGCACCTCCGCGCCGGCCCGGGAGTCCAAGGCCCCGGTCGGCTCGTCGGCGAAGACCACGTCCGGGCGGCTGATCAGCGCGCGGGCGCAGGCGACCCGCTGCTGCTGGCCGCCGGACAGCTGCGCCGGGCGGTGGTGCAGCCGGTCGCGCAGCCCCACCGCGTCGATCACGGTGTCGGCGAACGCCTGGTCGGGGCGGCGTCCGGCCAGATCCAGCGGCAGGGTGATGTTCTCCCACGCGGTCAGCGTCGGCAGCAGGTTGAACGCCTGGAACACGAATCCCATGCGGTCGCGGCGCAGCGCGGTCAGCGCGTCGTCACGCAGGCCGCTCAGCTCGACCCGGTCGGCGCTGCCGTGCCGGGAGCCGTCCAGCCACACCCGGCCCGCGGTCGGTGTGTCCAGGCCGGCCAGGCAGTGCATCAGGGTGGACTTGCCGGACCCGGACGGTCCCATGATCGCGGTGAGCTCGCCGCGGCCGAAGGCCACCGTGACCGCGTCCAGCGCGGTCACCTGCGCGTCGCCCGAGCCGTACCGTTTGGTGAGGTCTTCCGCGCTCACCGCGGCGTCGAAGTTCGTCATGGCCGACACGCTGCCGCCCGACGGCGGCCGTGCCCTCCGGCAGGAGTAGATCAACACCCGCTACTTAAGTAGCAGGCGGCGAAGACGGAAGTAGTGGCCGCCGCCGGTGTGCACCTGCCTAAGCTCATCACCGGCGCGGTGGCGGAACGGGAGGTGGGGCGTGGAGCACAGCGTGGCGCGGGTCCCCGGCCTGCCGTCGTGGCTGCAGCCGGGCAGCCCGCTGCGCCGGTTCGCGCGCTGGCTGTACCCGTTCGCGCTCGGCTGCACGGTGACTCTCTTCTCCCTGGCCACCCCGCAGCGGCCGCCGATCTACATGTTCGAGGGCCTGCCGGGCGAGCCGCCCTGGGCACTGACCGTGCTGATGATGCTGGTCGCCGGCGTCAGCGCGGCGCTGATCCGCCGCTCGCGCCGGCCGCTGTTCGTCGTCGCGCTGGTGACGTGGCTCTCCCTGAGCATGATGGCCGCGCTGTTCGTCGCGTCCTACTACGCGGGCGCGGGCCGTCCGGGCCGGCCGCAGAACCCCGGTCGCGCCTGGCCGTTCTTCCTGGTCGCGAGCATCCTCGTCGGGGTGCCGGTCGGCTGGAGCGCGGTGCACAGCGACCTGCTGTACGAGGGCATGACCGGCGGCGTCATCTTCGGCGGCACCCTCACCGCCCTGTTCTGGGTCGGCATGACCGTCGTGCTCCCGTTCGTCTTCGGGCTGTGGGTGCGCGCCCGGCGGCAGGTCGTGGAGCAGCTGCGGGAGCGGGCCGAGCGGCTCGAACGTGAGCAGCATGAGCGCGCCGAGCGGGCCCGGTCCGACGAGCGCCGCCGCATCGCCCGGGAGATGCACGACGTCGTCGCGCACCGGGTGGCGCTGATGGTGCTGCACGCCGGGGCGCTGGAGGTCAGCACCGCCGACCCGCGCACCGCCGAGGAGGCCGCGCTGATCCGCACCACCGGCCGGGAGGCGATGCAGGAACTGCGCGAGGTGCTGGGCATGCTGCGCGCACCGGACCTGACCGACGGCACGGCCCCGGAACTCGCACCCCAGCCCACGCTCGCCGACCTGGACCGGCTGCTGGACGCCAGCCGCGCGGCCGGGCTGCCGGTGCGCCTGGTCGACGTGGGGCAGCGCCAGGAGGTGTCACTGTCCGCGCAGCGCACCGCTTACCGGGTGGTGCAGGAGGCGCTGACCAACGTCGCCAAGCACGCCGGAGCCGCGCCGACCACGGTGACGCTGCGGCACGAGCCGTACGGGCTGGTGGTCGCGGTGGAGAACGCGCCGCCGCCGCACCCGGCCCCGCCGGTGCCGCAGAGCGGGCTGGGCCTGGTCGGGCTCACCGAACGGGTCGTCCTGGCCGGTGGCACCGTGCAGGCCCGGCCCCGGCTCGACGGAGGTTTCCTGCTGCACGCGCGTATCCCGGCCGACCCGCCGGAGCAGCCGGCGAGCCGGGAGGTGGCGGCGTGATCCGGGTGCTGGTCGTCGACGACGAGGCGCTGGTGCGCTCGGGGCTGCGGATGATCCTCGAGGCGGCCGGTGACATCGCCGTGGTCGCCGAGGCCCGCGACGGCGCGGAGGCGGTCGAGGCGGCCCGCCGGCACCGGCCCGAGGTGGTGCTGATGGACGTGCGCATGCCCGGCACCGACGGGCTGACCGGCGCGGCCGCGGTCGCCCGGCTGCCGGAGCCACCCCGCGTGGTCATGCTGACCACGTTCGACCAGGACGAGTACGTGCACGCCGCGCTGCGCGCCGGAGCGGTCGGCTTCCTGCTCAAGGACACCCCGCCGCGTGACCTGGCCGAGGCGGTGCGCACCGTGGCGGCCGGCAACGCGATGCTCGCCCCGACGGTCACCCGCCGCCTGATCAGCTCGTTCGCCGAGCGCGGCCCATCGGTGGCCGACCAGGCCAGGGCCCGCCTGGCGGTGCTGACCGACCGGGAGCGCGACGTGGTGCGCGCGGTCGCCCGCGGCCTGTCGAACGCCGACATCGCCCGCGAGCTGGACATGGCCGAGACGACGGTGAAGGCCCACGTGAGCCGGGCGCTGGCCAAGCTGGGCCTGACCAACCGGGTGCAGGCGGCGATCCTGGTCCACGACGCCCGCCTGGACGGCGGCACCGGCACCCCCGCGGCCTGACGAGCACGGCGGCGGGCCGGCCCCGCGCAGGGACCGGCCCGCCCGCGTACGCCGTCAGTTCCTGGCGTCGTCGCGGTCGTCGTCGCGGCCGCGCACCGCGTCACGCACGTCGTCGGCGGCCATGGCCGCCTTCGCCTCAACCTGCTCGGCGATGCCCTCGGCCTGCAGGCTGTGGTTGTCGGTCACGTCGCCGACGTGCTCCTTCACCTTGCCCTTGAGGTCCTGCAGGTGGTGCTTGGCAGAGTCGACCGTTCCCATCGGTTCATCCCTTCCGTCGCTGCTCGTGCCCTTCTGGACTGCCCGGCGCGCGGCGGCGGCAAACCCCGGCGCGATCCCGGCCACATCGGAAGGACCCAGGCCGGAGCCGAAACGTGAGGTACGCGACTACGGGAAGTAATAACGGCCCACTCACGTTTGTCGTTGGTGCGGTGAGGACCTGGCTCACGCGGCGGCTTCGGGAGGGCGGAACCATGACGGCGGCGGACGTGATGCTCGGTGGCGCGCTGGCCGGGGCATACCTGCTGCTGCTCGCCCTGCGCCGGCGGGCCGCCGCCCGGCAGCGCCGGATCGAGCGGGCCCCGTCCGCGGTGCGGCTGCCCGCGCGGGCCTTCATTCGGGGCGCGAGCCGTCCGGTCCGGGTGCTGCGAACCGGCCTGCGCCACCACGCCGACCGGGTGGTGCTGCCCCCGCGCCGCGCCCGGCGGCGGCTGCCGATGCGCCCCGCCAACCGCAACGCCCTGGCCTGAGGCGCGACCGTCCGGACCCTGTCCCATCGACGTGGGTCGTGCGACCGTGGACCCATGCGACGGTTCGGGTTCGTCCTCCTGCTCGTTCTGACATCCTGCACGCCCGCAAGCTCCCCCACGCCCGCACCGTCGGCCGGGGGCACGGCGTCGCGGCAGTCGGCGGCCGAGGCCGAGGCGACGCTGGCCAGCCTGCGCCGCGTCGACGATCTGCCGCTGTACGAGATGACCTACACCGGCGACTACGAGACCGCCGTGTCCGGCCCGGCGCCGACGGCCGCCGCCCCGTTCGGGTGCTCGCTGTTCGCCGCGCTAGGCGACCGGTCGCACCCGGTCTTCGGGCGCAACTTCGACTGGGACCCCAACCCCGCGCTGGTGCTGCGGGCCGACCCGCCCGACGGGCACGCCTCGATCTCCCTGGTGGACCTGCGTTACCTCGGCTTCTCGGCGGCCGACGACCCGCGCGGCGACCGCCGCCTGCTCGACGCGCCGCTGCTGCCGTTCGACGGGCTGAACGAGCGCGGTCTCGCCGTGGGCATGGCCGCCGACGAGAGCGCGCGCTCCGTGCCGGACCCGAGCAAACCGGCCGTGGGCAGCGTACGCATCCTGCGGCTGGTGCTGGACCAGGCCGCCACGGTCGACGAAGCGCTCGCGATCTTCGCCCGGCACAACCTCGACTTCACCGGCGGCCCGCCGCTGCACTACCTGCTCGCGGACGCGTCCGGCGCGTCGGCGCTGGTCGAGTACACGGACGGCCAACAGCGGGTCGAGCGCGGCACCACCCCGTGGCGGGCGCTGACGAACGTGCCGCTGGCCGGGGTCGGGGAGGAGGAACGGCGGCACGACCGGCGCTACCGGCTGCTCGCCGACGCGCTCGACGCCTCAGGCGGCAGAATGACGGAGGTCGGCGCGATGGACCTGCTGCGCTCCGTGGCGCAGCCGCACACGCGGTGGTCGGTGACCTACGACCTGGCCACCGGGCAGGTCCGGGTGGTGGCCGGGCAGCGCTGGCAGACCGTGTACAGCTTCCGGCAGCCGGTCGGCTGACTCAGTCGCGGGGCGTACGCGGGCGCGGGATGGGCCGCAGAAACGGCTGGCGCTGGTTGCGCAGCACCTCGGGCACCAGCCAGGTCGCACCGCTGGCGAGCACCGTCAGCATGAGCGGCACGGCCAGATAAGGGATGCCCGACAGCGCCACCGCCAGCCCGCCTCCGACGAGGTACGCGGCGATCGCGCCGAAGCGGCGCTGCCGGACCTCCGGCGGCTCCCCGCGTTCGAGGACCCACCATGCCGGAGGTGCGGCACGCCTGCGGCGGATCTCGGACTGCACGGCGCGGTTGGCCGCCTCCCACACGTTGCGGCGGTAGTCGTAGTCCTCGGCCTCGTAGTCGGCCGGGAAGTGCTTGCGCAGCACGATCAGCCGTAGATACAGCGTCTCGTCGGGCACCTGGCGCAGGTCGTGAAGGTGCAAGCCTGACATGTCCGACACCTCCCATTTGAGGATCGGCCCCGACGCTACCTGCCTGATCACCCGGCCGACATCACCCGCCGGGCGTACCTCAGCCCTGGTAGATCGACTCCTCGTAGCCGGGCCCGTAGTAGGCCTCCAGCTCCTCGACGGACTTGGTCGAGCCCTCCAGCGCCCGCATGATCTGCGGTCGCGACGGGGCCGCCTCGGGCTGCCAGGTCTCCGGCTTCCACAACGACGAGCGCAGGAACGACTTCGAGCAGTGGTAGAACACCTCGTCGATCGAGACGATCACGGCCAGCTGCGGCCGGTGGCCCTTGACCACCATGTCGTCGAAGAACGGCGCGTCGGACACCAGCTCGGCGCGTCCGTTGATCCGCAGCGTGTCGGTCCGGCCCGGGACCACGTAGAGCAGGCCGATCTGCGGGTTGGCCAGGATGTTGAAGAACCCGTCGGCCCGACGGTTGCCCGGCCGCTCCGGGATTGCGATCGTGGTGTCGTCGAGCACCAGCGTGAACCCGGCCGGGTCGCCCTTGGGCGACACGTCGCAGCTGCCGTCGGCGTGGGAGGTCGCCATCAGGCAGAACCGAGCAGCGGCCAGCCAGGCCCGGTCGTGCTCGTGCAGGCTGGTGCGGGTCTTGCCGGCGGCCGCCGCCGTGGGTTCCCCCAGCAGCGCGCGGAGCTGCTCCGGCGCGGTGATCCGATGCGGACGCTCGCTCATGAACAGGCCCTCCCCGTCGGTGTTCCGAATCACGAGCCTACTCGCGCAGGTGGACCGGCCCACCGCTCGGCCCGGACGGGCCCGGCCCCGGCGGCTGACGCGAAACGGCGGAACTGTCACACAACTGTCATGGTTCCGCCGGATGATCGCCGTACCGGCGGGTAAGGCTCGGAGTCCATCCAGGGAGGTGACGGTGGACGACGTGGTCCCCGCCGGCGCGACGCAGGTCGTGCCGTTGGTCGAGGTGCAGGTGCGCGGCGATCTGGACGTGCGGTCCGCGCCGAGCGTGAACGACGTGCTGGAGGAGGCGCTGGCGCTGCGTCCGCGCCAGCTCGTCATCGATCTCGCCGACTGCGAGCTGATCGACGCGGCCGGCATCCTGCTGCTGCTGGACACCCACCGCCGGGCCATGCGCGACGGCGGCACCGTGGCGCTGCGCTCGCCGTCCGCACGGGCGCGGCGCAACCTCAAACTCGCCCGCGTCGACCGGGTGCTGCAGGTGCTGACCGCGGAGCCCGACCCGCAGCAGGTGCTGCCGTGAGCCGCGGGCGGCGGTACGGCCTGGTCATGGCCGTGGACCGCCTGCCCGCCGCCGATCCCGACGACAGCCGCAGCCAGGTCGACGCCGCGCTGGCGTCGCTGCGGCCGCTCGTCGCGGCGTCGTCCGGGGCATGGGCCGCGGCCGGCGGCGACGGCTGCGCGCTCCCGCCCGCGCGGGCCGGTGCCGCCGCACTCGGCGCGAGCCTGCTCCGCTCGCTCTGCCACCACCAGCCCGGTGACTTCCCGAGCGGCTGGTTCGACAGCTACCTGACGGTCAACCGCCGGGTCGCCGCCGCCGTGGCCGCGTCGGCGTCGGCCTCGGCGACGGTGTGGACCCACGGCCACCAGCTCCAGCTGCTGCCGCGGGTGCTGCGCCGGATGCGCCCCGACCTGGCCGTCGTCATGCACCTGCACACCACGTTCCCGCCCGCGGAGTCGTTCGCGCGGTTGCCCGAGCACCGGGCGCTGCTGTCGGGGCTGCTCGGCGCGGACGTGATCGCGCTGCCGCACCAGCGCGCCGTCGACAACCTGCTGGACCTCGCCGACCGGGTGCACGGCCTGCCGGTGCGCGAGGGCCGCATCACCCTCGGCCACCGGGGCGTACGCGTCATCGCGTACCCGCTGCCGGCCGACACCGCGGGGGCCCGGCGGCTGGCCGGGCTGGCCCCGGTGCGCGCGGCGGGCGGGCGGATCCGCGCCGCGATGCGGGTGACCCGGACCGTGCTGCTGTCGGTCGCGGGCTGGGATCCCGCCGACGCCGTCGAGCAGCGCCTGCACGCCTTCGAGCGTTTCCTCGCCGAGCACCGGCCGGCCCTCGGCGAGGTCGCGCTGCTGCACGTGGCCTGCGGCGATCCGCGCACCCCGGCCGAGGACGCGCAGCGCGAACGGGTCGACCGGCTGATCGCGAAGATCAACGGCACGCACGCCGGCGTCGGGCAGGCGGTCGTGCACTACGTACGCGCCGAGCCCGACCGCCGCGACCTGGCCGCGCTGTACCTGGCCTGCGACGGGATCCTGGTCACGCCGACCCACCACGGCACGGTGGCCGCCGCGCACGAGTTCATCGCGGCCCGGGGCGAACTCGGCGCGTCCGTCGTGGTCAGCGAACTGACCTGCGGCGTCGCCGACCTGCCGGGGGCGATCGCGGTCAACCCGCACGACACGGGCGCGTTCGCCGACGCCATCGCCGCGGCCACCGGCCGCCACGGCCCGGCCCCGCGGGCCCGCCACGCCGACACCCCACCGACGCTGGACAGCTGGGCCGAACACCTGATGACGCTGGTAGGGGCGCGCATCAGTGGGCAGTCAACGACCCCGGAGCGCCGCACCCGGCGGCTGTCCAGCGGCGGGCACACCCGGCACACCCGGCCCGGCGGCTACGAGGTCGGCGGCCCGCCACTGGCCGTACGCCGGGTTTCTGGGCGATGATGCGGCGATGGTCGCTGTACTGGTCATCGAAGACGACGACCGCATCCGCCTGTCGCTGACGCTCGCGCTCGAGGACGAGGGATACACGGTCTCGGCCGCCGCGACGGCCGAGGAGGGGCTCGTCCGGCAGCGCCGCGAGCCCGCGGACACGGTGCTCGTGGACCTGATGCTGCCCGGCATCGACGGGTTCGAGTGCATCCGGGAGCTGCGCCGCGCCGACGACGTGCCGATCGTGGTGGTCAGCGCCCGCGACGACACGCACGACATCGTCGCCGCGCTGGAAGCCGGCGCCGACGACTACGTCGTGAAGCCGATCGCGGTCAAGGAGCTCACCGCGCGGCTGCGGGCGCTGCGACGGCGGGCCCGCGCCGCCACCGCGGCAGGCCCGCGCACCTCCGTGGTCGGCGAGCTGGAGATCCGCCCCCAGGCCGGTGAGGTGCTGCTGCGCGGCAACCAGCTGGCGCTGACCCGCACCGAGTTCCGGCTGCTGTGCGAGCTGGCCGAGCACGCCGGGCAGGTGCTGTCGCGCCAGCAGCTGCTGGAGCGGGTGTGGGAGTACGACTTCGGCGACGAGCGGCTCGTCGACGTGCACGTCGGACGGCTGCGCCAGAAGGTCGAGGACGACCCCGGCGCCCCGGCCCGCCTGGTGACCGTCCGCGGCCTCGGCTACAAGCTCCAGCGATGATCCGCAGGCCGGGGCTGCGCGCGCGGGTGACGGCGGGCTTCGCCGTCGGGGCGCTGGGCGTGTCCACCGTCATGGGCGCGCTGTCCTACCAGCTCACTGAGCGCTTCCTGCTGGCGCAGCGGGAGGACTCGGCGGTGCGCGCCGTGGCGCTGGACGCCGCGATCGTCGCGTCCGGTCTCGACGACGACAACCCCGACGCGCTGAGCGCGCTCAGCGCCCTGAACACCGGCGCGGACCGGCGCGCCTTCCTGCGCCGGGGGAGCCGATGGTTCTCCGCCCAGGTGGACACCGCCAACACCGCCGCGGAGATCCCCGACGGACTGGTCCGCCTGGTCGAGCGGGGCGAGCCGGGCATCCAGCGGGTACGCGTCGACGGCGTGCCCGCCATGGTCATCGCCGTGCCGCTCGACGACGGCACGGCCCTCTACGAGGTCGACTTCATGCGCGAGCTGGACCGGTCGCTGAAGGTGCTCGCGCTGGTGCTGACCCTGGTCGCGATCGGCACCACGGGGGCTGGGGCGTTGCTGGGCTCGTACGCGTCCCGGCGGGTGCTGCGTCCGCTCACCACGGTCGCCAACGCCGCCAGCGAGATCGCCGCCGGGGACCACAGCGCCCGGCTCGACCCCGCCGCCGAGCCCGAGCTGGCCCGGCTCACCACCTCGTTCAACCTGATGGTCGACCAGCTGTCGCGGCGCATGGAGCGTGATCGCCGGTTCGCGGCCGACGTGAGCCACGAGCTGCGTTCGCCGCTGCAGACCCTGTCCGCCGCCGCGAGCGTGCTGGCCCGCCGCCGCGCCCACCTCGATCCGCGTACGGCGACCGCCGCGGCGCTGCTCACCGAGGAGGTCGAGCGCTTCCAGGACCTGGTCACGGACCTGATCGAGCTGTCCCGCAGCGACCAGGCCGCCGACCGCACCTCGGTCGACGTGCCCGCGCTGGCGCGCCGCCTGTGCCGGGCCCGCGGCCTGAACGTGAACCTGGTGTCGGTCGCCCAGGGCAGCGACGCGATCTGGCAGGTGGACCGTCGGCGCTTCGAACAGATCCTGGTCAACCTCATCGACAACGCGCAGCGCCACGGCGGCGGCGCGGTCGCCGTGCGCCTGGGCGGCCGCCGGATGCTCGGGTACTACGTCGAGGTCGACGACGAGGGCCCCGGCGTCAGCCCGGCCGACCGGGAGTCGATCTTCGACCGGTTCGTGCGCGGCCGCACCGCCGGAGCCCGCGGCGACAGCGAGGGCACCGGCCTCGGCCTGTCCCTGGTCGCCCAGCACGTGCAGGCGCACGGCGGCCGCGTGCACGTGACCGACCGCCCCGGCGGCGGCGCCCGCTTCCGTATCGACCTGCCGAAGGTGGCCCAGTGATCCCGCGTCCAGCACCGTCCCGGCCCGCCCGGCGGCCGCTGCCGGGGCGGTCGTCCGGGCGCGTGCTCGGGTCCATGCTGGTGTTGCCGTCGCTGCTGGTGGTGCTCGCCGCCGGGTGCGGGGTGCCGGTCGAGGACACCCCGCGGGTGATCGAGGCGGGCCCGCCGTCCCGGGTGGCGACGGGCGCGCCCTCGGCCGCCGCGTCCGGGCCCGCCGCGGAGAGCCTGTACCTGATCCGGGACGGCTCGCTGGTCCCGGTGCAGCGCCGGCTGGCCGCCGAACCCGACCCGCAGCGCCTGCTCGGCGACCTGCTGGCCGGGCCGACCGAGGCGGAGCAGGACCGCGGCCTGGGCACCGCGCTCGGCGGACGCGACGTCGTCGCGTCGGTGCGGCTGATCGACGGTGTCGCGCACGTCGAGCTGCCCGCGGGCATCGAGAACACCGGCCGCAACGACGACGTGCTCGCCTTCGGGCAGATCGTGTGCACGCTGACCAGCCGCCGCGACGTCACCGGCGTGGTGTTCACCAGGCAGGGCGCGCGGATCGGGGTGCCCCTGCCCGACGCCTCGCTGAGCCAGGACCCGCTGCGCGCCGCCGACTACGCCGCGCTGATCGCCAACGGCTGAGCACCCCGGGCAACTACGCTGCAAGGGTGACCGAGTCCGGCGCGGTGGACCTCGACCGGCACGTCTACGGGGCGGCCGACGCCCCGATGACGCTGGTGGAGTACGGCGACTTCGAGTGCCCGTACTGCGGCGCGGCCGCGCCGGTGCTGCGCCGCCTGATCGACGAGTCGGACGGCGTGGTGCGGCTGGTCTACCGGCACTTCCCGCTGTTCACGGTGCACCCGTTCGCGCTGACCGCGGCGCTGGCCGCCGAGGCCTCCGGCGACCGCTTCTGGGAGATGCACGACCTGCTGTTCGCCCACCAGAGCCGGCTCACCGACCCCGACCTGGAGAACTACGCGCAGATGCTCGACCTGGACTCGGTGACCGGCGAAGCCGCCCAGCCGTACCGCCCCGCCGTCGAGACCGACTACCGCTCCGGCGTCACCGCCGGCGTCCGCGGCACCCCGACCCTCTTCGCCGACGGCAACCTCTACCAGGGCAAGGTCGAACTAGCCGCCCTCCGCAGCTCCCTCGGCCTGCGCCACTGACCGAAACGAAGGAAGGGCACCTTCTACACGGACGTCCGTTAACAAGGTGCCCTTCCTTCGCTTTTCAGCGTTCGCTGAGGGTGGGGTCGCGCCAGGGGCCGGTGGGGAGTTCGGGCATGCCGTCGGAGTCGTCGACGGTGCACAGGGGCAGGCGCTCGCCGAGGCAGCGCAGGGCGACGGAGCCGAGTACGGCAGCCAGCAGCGAGCCGGCCAGTACGCCGATCTTGGCTTCGGCCTGCAGGAGCGGGTCCTTGAAGGCCAGGTCGGCGATGAACAGGGAGATGGTGAAGCCGATGCCGGCCAGCACCGCGCCGCCGATGAGGTGCCCGTAGCGCACCCGGCCGGGCAGTTCGCCCCAGCCGGTGCGCAGGGCCAGCGCCGCGCCGAGGCTGATGCCGATGGTCTTGCCCGCGACCAGCGCCACCACGATGCCGATGGTCACCGGTGACGTGGCCGCCCGGCGCAGCGTCTCGGCGTCCAGCCGCACGCCCGCGTTGGCCAGGCCGAACACCGGGATCACCAGGAACGCGCTGACCGGGTGCAGCGCGTCCTGCAGCCGGTCGTTGGGCGGCACCGTGGCCCGCGCCGCGGCTGCCGCCAGCCGGGCTCGGACGGCGTCGGCGCGTTCGATGACCGCCCGGCCGTAGAAGCGCAGCCGGTCGACCTGCTCCGGCTCCACCGGCGTGGCCGGCACGAGCAGCCCGACGATCACCCCGGCGAGCGTCGGGTGCAGGCCGGAGGCGAACACGGCCACCCACAGCAGCAGGCCGACGACGACGTACGCCTGCAACTGCCAGACCCGCGCCCAGCGCAGGCCGACCAGCACCAGGGTCAGCACCAGCACCGCCACCAGCGCGGGCGTCGAGACTCCGCCGGTGTAGAAGATCGCCATCACCGCGATCGCGGCGATGTCGTCGGCGATGGCCAGCGTCAGCAGGAACAGCCGCAGCTGGTCCGGGCAGCGCGGCCCGAACAGGGCGAGGACCCCCACGACGAACGCGGTGTCGGTCGAGATCGGAATGCCCCAGCCGTGCAGGGCGGGCGGCGACGGGTTGAACGCCAGGTAGATCAGCGCCGGCATGATCACGCCACCGAGCGCGCCCAGCACCGGCGCCAGCACGGCCCGTGGGCGGCGCAGCTCCCCGACGGTCAGCTCGCGGCTGATCTCCAGGCCGACGGTGAGGAAGAACAGCGCCATCGCGAAGTCGTTGACCCAGTGCCGCAGATCGAGGTCGATCCCGATGTCGCCGATCCGGACCGAGGCCTGGGTGTGCCAGAACGCCTCGTACCCCCCGCCGGGCAGGTTGGCCCAGATCAGCGCCAGCACCGTCGCGATGAGCAGCAGCAGGCCGCCGCCGGCCTCGGTGGCCAGGAAGCGCTGCAGCGGGTACGACACGTGCGGCACCGGAATGTGCACCCGCGGACGAGGACCGGGCCGCGGCGGCCGCGGCTCGGTGTTCTGCGCGCTCACCGCGCCCCATCCGCGTGTTTTGTCACGCTTCCCATGATCCCGCGTGCCGGCGCTCCAACCCGCCCTTTTCGGGGCTGCACTTTCGCGGAAAGTGCAGGAAAGAAGCGCTGGATTCGTGCAGTTTCCCCGAAAGTGCAGCGCCCCCGCGGCGTCTTGGAGACGCGGCGGGGGCGGGTGCGGGTGAGGGGGTCAGTTGGTGGGGAGGGGCCAGAGCACGCCCGCCGAGCCGCCGCCGCGGCGGACGGGTTCGGCGGCGGCGAGCAGGCGGCCGTGGCCGAGGAACTCGATGCCGGTCGCGGCCCCGATCTCCGGGCTGGCCGCGAACGTGTGGCCGAGCGCCGTCAGGCCGGGGATGTCCGGGGCGAAGTCCGCTTCGGCCAGCACGGCCGCCGTGTTGCGCTGGGTCGCGCGGGCGGCGGCGACCGCCTCCGGCAGGGTCATGCCCAGGTCCAGGCGGTTCACCAGGATCTGCAGCACGGTCGTGATGATCGTCGAGCCGCCGGGGGTGCCGACCGCGAGGAACGGCCTGCCGTCGGCGAGCACGATCGTCGGCGACATCGAGCTGCGCGGCCGCTTGCCGGGGCCGGGCAGATTCGGGTCGGGCGCGCTGCCCTGGGTCGGGGTGAAGTTGAAGTCGGTCATCTCGTTGTTGAGCAGGAAGCCCCGGCCCGGCACGACCATGCCGTTGCCGCCGGTCTGCTCGATGGTCAGCGTGTACTCGACCACGTTGCCCCAGCGGTCGGCCACGGTCAGGTTGGTCGTGGACTGGCCCTCGGTCACCGCGGGGCTCGGCGCGGCCGCCGCGCAGCCGCCGTACGAGCCGTCGGGCTCACCCGGCGCGACCGGCTTGACCAGCGCCTGCGCCGGGTTGATCAGGCAAGCCCGCTCCTTGGCGAACCCGTCGGAGAGCAGCTGCTCCAGCAGCGGGCGCGGCGTGTTGTCGCCGACGAACCGGTTGCGGTCGGCGAACGCCAGCGCGGACGACTCCAGGTACCGGTGCAGCGCCTCGGTGCGGGTGAGCGCGCTCAGGTCGGTCTGCTCCAGGATGTTCAGCGCCTCGCCGACGGCCTGACCGCCGCTGGACGGGGTCGGCATGCCGTACACGTCGTAGCCGCGGTAGGACACCCGGGTCGGCTGCGGTGTGCGCACCTGGTAGGCGGACAGGTCGGACAGTGCCATGGTGCCGGGGCGGATCGGGTACGCCCAGGTGCCGATCGGCACGTCGGCCACCGGCGGGTGCTGCACGGTGTCGACGATGTCGCGGGCGATCGCGCCCCGGTAGAACGCGCCGGTGCCGTGCCGGGCGATCTCCCGGTAGGTGTCGGCCAGGTCCGGGTTGCGGAACACGGTGCCCGCCTCGGGCGGCAGCCCGCCCGGCAGGTACAGCGCGCTCGTGGACGAGAACTGCCCGAACGCGGCCGCGTTGTCGCTGATCTGGGTGCGGAAGGTGGTGTCGACGACGAAACCGCGGTCGGCGACCTTCGCCGCCGGGCGCAGCGCGTCGGCCAGGTCGGTCGTCCCCCACTTGCGCAGCGCCTTGTCCCACGTGGCCAGGGTGCCGGGCACGCCCGCGGCGATGCCGCTGACCCGCGCCTCCTGGAACGCGTACGGCAGCCCGGTCGCCGGGTCGACGAACGCGGTCTCCCCCATCGACATCGGCGCGGCCTCCCGGCCGTCGATGGTGTACACCTTCCGGTCCTTGGCGCGATAGTAGACCAGGAAGCCGCCGCCGCCGATACCGGCCGAGAACGGCTCGGTCACGCCCAGCGTCGCCGCCGCCGCGATCGCCGCGTCGACCGCGTTGCCGCCCTTGCGCAGCACCTCCAGGCCGACCTTGGTCGCGTCGAGATCGACGGTCGCGACCGCGCCGCCGTATCCCGTCGCCACCGGGACCTTGTCCAGGTCAGGTGGCCTCGGGCTCGCCTGGACGGGCCCGGCGGCGGCGGTCGACGCCAGGGTCGCGACGGCGATGCCGGCGAGCGCACGGCGGTGGCGCAGTCTCATGGACTTCCTCCCGGATCGGATCAGGTCGATGTCTTCACCGTATGCCGGATGGCCGCCGCGCGCACGCCGAGTCGTGGTCAGAACCGCCGGGTGAACGGTTCCGGTTTGCGCATCCGCACCAGCAGGAGCAGTGGCAACAGGACATACGGCAGGTTGAACGACAGGAATTTGACCGGGTTGGGGGTCTGCCACTGCGGCTCGCCGAAGAACTCCACACCGAACACGATGATCCCGGTGATCGTCGAGATCATCGTGGCGTAGACGACCGCCGGGAGCTGGATCCAGTTGCGGCCGCGGATCAGGGCGTACACCAGTACCAGGTAGAAGGGCATGTAGACCAGGGCGGACAGGCCGGTGACGATGCGCATCCACACCGGGGGGTGCATGAACAGCGGGTCGGTGTCGTGGGCGTACCAGTAGTTGGAGTTGAGGATGAAGTTGTCCGACGGCTCGCTGAAGTCGAAGCCCAGCGTCGGCATCAGGTCGGCGATCAGCGACGTGATCGTGAAGACGCTGAACACGACCGCGAAGAAGATGTCGATCCGGCGTTCGCGCAGGGGCAGGTTGGCGCTCATGGGGTGTCCTCACTCGGTGCGAGGGTGATCGATTGGCAGGCAATGTACTGCCTCGATCATGCGTACGACACCCTGCGATCAGCTCGCCCTGAACCCCGCCACGAAGCGCCGCTGCCAGGGCGTCTCCACGGCCCGCGGGTGGTAGCCGGCGCGCACGTACGCCACGGCCCGGTCCGCGGGCACCCCGTCGAGCACCGCGAGGCAGGCCAGCGCGGTGCCGGTGCGCCCGATCCCGCCGCCGCAGGCGACCTCGACCCGCTCGTCCCCGGCCCGCTCCAACACGTCGACCAGCGCCTCCCGGAACGCGGCCCGGTCGGCGGGCAGCCAGAAGTCCCGCCAGCGCACCCACCGCGCCGCCCACGGCGTCTCCGGCGGCGGCCCGCCGAGCAGGTACAACGCGAACTCCGGTGGCGCTCCCTCGGGCAGCGGGCGGCGCAGGCCGCGCCCCCGCAGCCACCGGCCGGACGGCAGCCGAAACACCCCCGGCCTGCCTTCCTCCCACCTCACCACCGGCCGACCGTAACAGCCCCGCGAGCACACGCCGGAACCGTCGCCTCCGATGATCCGTTTTTGTGGACGCTGGACGCCCCTATGGGGGCACCTGGCGTCCACAAAAACGGATCATCACGAGCGCAGCATCCGTTTCGCCCGTTCTTCACCGAGCGGTGAAGAACGGACTCAGCCCGGGCCCCTGGCGAGGTCGAGCCGCACCACCGTCGACGGCATGGTCTCCGGCGCGGGCGGCGAGCCGCATCCGGCCAGCATGATGAGCCCCGCAGCGATGATCGCAGTCCGGCGGCGCACAGCGCCCTCCCCCGTCGTCGTATGGCGTCCTGAGGGAGGTACGCGGCGAGCCCTCGTCGGGGTTGGCCTCAGGCCCACACCGATCGGATCGAGCCGGGCTCACGCCATACCGGTTGTGCTCCCGCACCATGACCTTCCCCGGGAAGCCGCAGCCCGAGCACTCCACGGCGGACGCCGTCCAGGGCGTGCGCGACACCGGGCAGGCCGACCCGGAGATGTTCGCGGCGGTGTTCCAGCCCGAAGGGCCGGGGAGCCGGGCGAAGTCAAGGTCAGCCCGGATCACGGCTGGGAAGGCGTGCGGCACCTGCTGCCGTGACCCGGTCAGGTGCGCAGGGTCTGCCGGGGTGAGCGGCCGTACTCCTCCCGGTAGACGGCCGCGAAGCGGCTCAGGCTGGTGAAACCCCAGCGGCGGGCGACCGCGGCCACGGTGTCGCCCCGGGTCGGGTCGGCGGTCTGCAGGTCGCGGTGGGCCCGGGACAACCGGACCCGGCGCAGGTACGCCATCGGCGTGCTGTCGGCGTGCCGGGCGAACGCCGCCTGCAGCCCGCGCGAGGAGATCCCGGCCGCCTCCGCGATGTCCTCGACGGTCACCGGCTCGTGCGCGTGCGTGTCGATGAACGCCACCGCGCGCCGCAGTGCCGCCGGCGCGACCCGGCCGGGCTCGCCGACGTACCCGGTGGCGGTGGCGGTGTTCGGGAAGGTCGCGATGGCCGTGGTGGCGGCCAGGTCGACGGCGGCCGCGTGCACGAGCGGGTTGGCCAGCGGCGTGTCCGGCGTGTTGAGCGTGTGGAACAGGTACGCCATGGTGTCGCGCCAGTGCCGGCCCGCCTCGGCGGAGACGGGGGCCATGCCGTCGAAGCGGAAGTCGGCCAGCGCGATGCCGGCGCGGGCCGCGACCCGGGCGACCCGGTCGACGGGCAGGCGCAGCAGCCGCAGGTCGAAGTCGCTCCAGCGGACGGTCAGCGGCATGCCGGTCGGGTAGAGGTAGGCCCCGCCGCGCCCCGGCCGCAGCTCCTCGCGCCCGGCCCGGACGACGAGGTCGGAGTTCAGCGACACCACGAACATCAGGTACGGCAGCGGGTCGGTCACCGTCTCCACGGTCGCGGTGTGCCGCAGGCTGTCCATGCCGAGCTCGCCGGCCTGCACCACGTGCTGGCGGAACCGGAAGTCCTCGGCGCCGCCGAACAGCCGCGGCCGGTGCTCGATGTACGACTCGCGGAGGACCTCGTTGGCCACCTCCACGTCGCCGGTCGCGAACTCGCGTGCGCGTACGCGCAGCGCAACACCCTCAGCCATCTCACCCATCCCCGGTGCGGCGGACCCGGCCGTGGTGGCCGGGGTGCCTATCCGGCAAACGACGGTCCGGGGAACCTGGTGTTGCACCGGCGGGACGCGACGCGGGTTCGTGTCCGGCGGATTCAGCCCGCGAGCGCGGCCGGGCGGGCCACGGTGACCACGGTGCCCTCGTGCCGGGCCTGCTCGGCGGCGAAGGTGGCCAGGTGGGAGTTGAGCGTCTGGGCCGGGCCGGACAGGATGCGCGCCGGGTCGCCGGCGGCCACCGCGGCGGTGAACGCGTCCATCAGCCCGGCGTCGCCGCCGCCGTGCCCGCCCGCGGCGTCAGCGCCGCCCCCGGTCGCCGGGTCGTGGCTGGTCGCGGCGCCGGTGGTGAAATCGTGCACGGTCACGCTGACGCCGTCGCAGACCAGCTCGCCGCGGGTGCCGAAGACGCGGGTGCGCCGGTGGCCGCCGGTGTTGAAGGCGTTCATGGTGAACGACGCGGTCACCCCGCCGTCGAACTCCATCGCGACCACCTGGTGGTCGACGACGTCGTTGTCGCAGGCGTACACGCAGCGCCCGTAGGGTCCTTCGCGCAGGGCCGCGGTGAGCGCCTCCTCCGTGAAGACCGGCGTGACCACCGACAGCGGCCAGCTGTGCTCGCCCCGGGCCAGGCGGTCGCGGTAGAGCCGGGGTGACGAGTACGGGCAGTCCGGCTCGACGGCGCAGTCCAGGCAGCGATCGGCGGCTCCGGCGGGCCGGTTCTCGGGGCGGAAGTGGCGCAGCCCGCCGAAGCTGGACACGCGGGCGATGTCGCGGCCGACGATGTGCTGCAGCCAGTCGATGTCGTGGCAGGACTTGGCCAGCAGCATGAAGCTGGACAGGTCCTCGCGCCGCCAGTTGCCGCGCACGAACGAGTGCGCCTGGTGCCAGAAGCCGACCGGCTCGTGGTGCTGCACCGACACCACGTCCCCGATCGCCCCGCCGTCGATCAGGTGCTTGACCAGCCGGGTGTACGGGGCGTACCGCAGCACGTGGCAGACGGCGAGCATCACGTCGGCCGCGCGGACCGCGTCGACGATGCGCACGCACTCCTGCGGGGTCGGCGCGAGCGGCTTCTCCAGCATGATGTGCAGCCCGCGCGCGGCGGCGGCGACGGCCGGGTCGGCGTGCCCGGCGTCCTGGGTGGCGATGACGACCGCGTCGGCCGCGAGGTCCCCGTCGGCGAGCAGCTGCCGCCAGTCGTCGTGCTGCCCGGCGGGGTCGATGCCGTGCGCCGCGGCGAAGCGGGCGCGCCGCTCGGGGTCGGGTTCGGCGACGGCGACGAACCGGGCCCGGTCGGGATGGGCCAGGGCCCAGCGGGCGTACGCGTTGCCGCGGTCACCCGCGCCGATCAGCGCCAGACGCACAGGATTCACGAGGACACTCCCGAAGATCGGTTCCCGGTCCCGGCCACTATAGGAACCGTTTACTGGTACGGCAAGCAGCGGCCGGGCCCGGAACGTGACACGTCCCGAACCCGGCCGTCCCCTCCCGCCCGCCGCGGGCGGAGCCTCAGACGCCCTTGGTGAAGGTGTCGCACTGGCGGCCGTCGCCGGTGCGGTAGCCGGTGTTGAACCAGTCGCTGCGCTGCTTGGCGGTGCCGTGGGTGAACTTGGACTCGTCCACCCGCCCGCCCGACTTCTCCTGGATCTTGTCGTCGCCGATCGCGGCGGCCGCCTCCAGGGCCTGGTCGATGTCCTGCTGGGTGACCGACTTGAAGATCGCGGTGCCCTTGTTGTCCTTGGTCTCCACGGCGTGCTTGGCCCACACCCCGGCCAGGCAGTCGGCCTGCAGCTCCAGTTTCACCGACAGCGCGTTGGCGCTGCCCGGGTCGCGCTCGGACTGCCGCTGCACGTCCGCCGAGATGCCGAGCAGGTTCTGCAGGTGGTGGCCGTACTCGTGGGCCAGCACGTACGGCTGGGCGAACTGCCCGTCGGCGCCGAAGCGGCTGGCCAGCTCGTCGTAGAACGACAGGTCGATGTACACCTGCTTGTCCGGCGGGCAGTAGAACGGGCCGACACCGCTGTCAGCCGCGCCGCAGCCGGTGTTCACGGCCTGGGAGAAGAAGACGGTGTCGGTCTGCTCGTACGGCTGCCCGAACGTCTGCGGCATCGCCTGCTGCCAGTACGCCTGGATCGAGTTCACGTACAGCGTGTTGCGGCACTCGGCCTTGTCGAGCCGGTCGGGGTTGGCCGTCGAGCAGGTCTGGCTCACACCCGGGCCGCCGTCGTCGCCGCCGCCGAACATCTGCGGGCCGAGGAAGGTGCCCACCAGCGCCAGCCCGATCACGATCAGCGTGCCGACGATGCCGCCGCCGACCGGGATCGGGATGCCGCCGAGGCCTCCGCCGCCTCCGCCGCCCCCGGATCCCCGGGCGTCGGTCACCTGGCTGGTATCGATGTCCGCGTTCTCGTTGAGGGTCATGCCGGCGCGATACCCCGCGCCGGCTGCCCCTTAACCGGTCACGAGACGGGCGCGAGGTCCATCACCGAGACCCGGCACACCGGCTCGCCCTCGACCACCACCGCGTGGATCTCCCGATAGCTGGGACCGGGCTCCTTCGTGGTGATCCGGAAGTACGGCTGGCCGTCGCCGACCGACACGAAGTTGTCCGGCAGGTCCACCTCGGCCAGCGAGTTCCACTGGTGCTCGTCGCGGAACGTCGGGGCGGTGTCGGCGGTGTACTGCTGGTAGTTCTCCCCCAGCCAGACCGCGGCGGCCCGGGTGCAGGAGCCGTAGTAGGTGCTCTCGTAGTCGTGCCGGGCCGTGGTGTAGCCGCCGGCCAGCGGGCTGAAGTACGAGTACTCGTACGGGTAGATGCGGGCGGAGGCGTAGAGGGCCTCGCCCTGGCCGAGCACCGCCGCGCCGATCAGCGCCCAGGCCAGCGCCGTGCGGCCGGAGTCGAACGACTCCCGCGCCCAGCGCACCAGCAGCACCGAGGCCAGCACGATCATGCCGGGCGCGACGAACAGGAACTGGCGCAGGCTGTTGTACAGCGTCGAGTGCGCGCCGATGATCAGCGCGAGCGGGAGCAGGATGTACGCCCCGACCAGCAGCATCCGCCCGTCCAGTCGTTGCCGGCGGACCAGCCCCACGACCGCGGCCACCGCGCCGGCCACGGTCAGCGCGACCACGGGCAGCGGCGAGCCGATCACCAGCCACCAGGGGGCGTAGTACCAGGGCAGCTGGGTGGAGCGGACCATCTCGCCGCCGAACAGGATCTCGTTGTCCCAGTCGTACTTCGCCATCGACTCGACCGACGACAGCAGCCCGTCGGTCGGGTTGGTCAGCAGGAACGGCCAGAACACCGACATCACCAGGTACGCCGTGGTGCCGATGGCGAGCATCGCGGTGAACTGGTTGGTCAGTTCGGTGCGCAGCTCTCGCCCGCGCAGCTTGTGCCCGTGCCGTGCCCAGAAGCCGAGCGAGACGAACGCCAGCAGCCCGAACCACAGCAGCGCGTTGACCCGGATCGAGCCCGCGAAGCCGATCGCCGCGCCGACCCCGGCCAGCTCCAGTACCTCGAACCGCCGGTCGGGCTGCCGCCAGCGCCGCATCAGCCGCAGCACCAGCCACAGCACCAGCACCATCGCCACGGCCAGCGGGATGTCCTTGGAGTTGTTCATCATCTGGCCGGTGTAGCGCGGGTACAGCGCGAGGCCGACCGCAGCGGCCAGCCCCGCCCATGCGCCGAGGCGGCCGCGTCCGGCCAGCTCCCGGGCGGCCAGCGCGGTGATCAGCATGCCGAGCACGCCGAACAGACCGTTGACGATCGTGCGGGTGTTCCAGATCTCCCCGGTCAGGTGCTGGAAGAACGCCACGATCAGCTCGAACCCGGCGCCGTGCTGAGGCATGTACAGGTAGTCCGGGAAGTCCAGGAACGAGCGGTCGGTGGTGCCCGACAGGTAGAACTTCAGCACCCGCGCGCCGTAGTCGTCCTGCATGTACTCGTCGTAGGTGCGGCCGTGGAAGCGGCCCTGCGCAACGGTGAACCAGGACATCACCAGCAGCAGGGCGCCGAGCAGCAGGTGCGGCAGCCGCCCACGCCGCCACGGGGCGGCAGGCTCGGCCGCGACGGCGGGCGGGGCGTCATCCGGGTTCGCGGTTTTCGGCTCGACGTCTACATCGGACACGAAGCTGCTCCTGAGGTATGGGAACGGGCAGGCGACCCGGCCCGCCACCAGCGGGCACCGGGCACCGGGGTCGGGGGCACCGCGCCGCCCGGATCGACGGGTCTCCCCACCGCAAGATTGTCGCCCAGCCTGCCGCCGAGCACCAGCCGCAGCCGAGCGCGTCGCCCTCCCGGCGGATCGGCGCTGCTCAGCGAGGCAGCTCCCCGCCGAGCAACCGGACCGTGAACCTGTCCGGCTCGCGCTGCAGGGAGACGTACGCGCAGATCTGGTGGGCCAGCCACAGGCCCCAGCCGCCCGGACTCGTCCCGGGGACCAGGCCGACGAGCGGGTCGGCCGGGCCGGGCCCGTGATCGGTGACCGTGACCACGATGCGGCCCGCAGCGGCCCACAGCCGCAGCAGCACCGGCGGCCGGCCGTGCAGCATCGCGTTGGTGACCGTCTCCGTCGTCGCCAGCAGCAGGCCGCTGAGGTCGTCGTCGGCCAGGCCCGCGGTCGCCTGCAGCGCGACGAGCGCGCCGCGGGCCTGCGCGGTCGTCGGCGCGCTCAGTTCGATCGTGGGCGCGGTGTCCTCCAGCGGGTCGCGCCACGGCGTCACCCCGTCCGCCAGCAGGGCGAACGGGTCCTGGAAGGCGAGGTTGGCGGTGTGCCCGAGCGGTGTGGCGATGTGCGGATGGGTGCGCCGCACGAAGTCGAGCACCTCGTCGGGCGTGGTCCGGGTGTCGTACGGGCACAGGCCCCACAGCGGGAAGTCGTCGTAGGCGTGGTTCACCGCGGCCTCGTAGCGCGCCCACCACTCCCACGGCACGCCCACGCCCGGATGCGGCACGTCACCCGCGACCCGGATCTGCGCGGCACCGGCCGCCACGTGCTCGGCCAGCATCTCCCGGTACCGCTTGATCGCACCGGCCGGCCGCTGGTACTGCGCGTCGCCGCGGACGAAGACGACCCCGCTGTCGGCGCCCAGGGCGTCACGGACCAGCCGCTCATGGGGTTCGGCGAACACGGCCAGCGTGGGCTCGCCCACGGCCACACCGTCGGCGAGGAAGGGGATGACGACCGAAAGGAACTCGTCGTCGGATGCGTAGAACGCCGTCTCGTGGAAGAAGCCGCGGTGTCCCGCGGCCGCGCCCGTCCTCACGACACCTGCTCGTGCATCATCGACTCCCCGCACGCCAGGCAGGTACCCCCGACGTGTCCGCCCAACCTAACACGGGCACGTGAGATCGGCTCCGGTTTGCCGGCCCGGCGTCAGTCCAGCGGTTCGCCGCTGAGATGGGCGTACACCCCGGCCACCTGCAGCACGCGCAGCGCCATGCCGGCCGTGTTGACCAGGCGCAGGCCCCGGCCCGCCCCGACCGCGTCGTTGCGGGCCCGCACGAAGGCCCGAATGCCGGACGAGTCGATGAAGGTGACCGCGGTCATGTCCACCTCGACCGGCAGGCCCGGGTGCGCGGCCGCCGCCGTCGACAGCCAGCCGTGCAGGTCGTCCGCCACCGCCAGATCCACCTCGCCGCTCAGCGCGACGCGCACCACGCCGTCCGTCGCGACGACGTGGTGGCTCAGCTGGGGTGGTGGCAGGCTCACGCGAAGCTTTGTAGCACACCTGCCCGCGCGGGCGCTCGGGCGAGGTCAGCCGCCGACGTGGATGCCGGGCCGCCGGGCCGGGTCGGTGTCGCGCTCGCGCAGGATCTCCCGGACCACCGGCGGGGTGTCACCGCGCCCGAGGAACAGGTAGCGCAGCAGGTGGGTCAGCGGCGAGCCCTCGGACCATTCGAAGTAGCAGTGCGGGCGCACCCCGGTGGTGTCGCGCAGCGCGAGCAGGATGGCGGCGATGGCGTTCGGCGCGGCCGGGGCCGACGCCCGCAGCACCCGATACTCGCCGACCTGCACGCCGGTCACCTGGAGCACGTCGGAGAACGTCGATGGGTCCACCACGTCGATCTCCAGGAACAGCACGTCGGCGCGGCCCGGGACCGGGTTCATGCCGCGCTGCTCGCGCTCCTTGGCCGCGTACTCCGCGACGTCGCCCGCCTGGCGGCGGTTGGCGATCAGGTTCAGCTGCCCGTCGTGGTCGATGGAGTCGGTGACGAACCGCCGGGCGCGGGTGTCGAACTCGATGTGCTTGACGCGCAGCTCGGTGGTGCGGGCGGCGCGGGAGATCAGGGAGATCACCACGATGGCGAGGATGAACATCGCGGAGATGGCGATGCCGTCGGGCTTCTCGTGGATGTTCTCGCCGAGGGCGTACAGCAGGATCAGGGTGAGCACCGCGAACCCGGCGGTCGCCCACCTACGCCGGTAACGCGCGGCCGAGATGGTGACCGCGACGCTGCCGGAGACCATCATCGCCAGGATGCCGGTGGCGTACGCCCCGGCCTGGGCTTCGACGTCGGCCCCGAAGGCGATGGTCACGCCCACGCAGACGACCGTGTAGACCAGCACCACCGGCCTGACCGCGCGGGCCCACTCCGGCGCCATGCCGTAGGAGGGCAGGTAGCGCGGCACGATGTTGACCAGGCCCGCCATCGCCGACGCGCCCGCGAACCACAGGATCAGGATCGTGCTGATGTCGTAGACCGTGCCGAAGCCCTCGCCCAGGTGCTCGTGCGCCAGGTAGGCCAGGGCCCGGCCGTTGGCCGCGCCGCCCTCGGCGAACTCCTCCGCCGGAATCAGCACCGTGGTGACGAAGCTCGTGAGCAGCAGGTACACCGACATGATCAGCGCGGCGACGGTGAGCAGCCTGCGGGTGTTGCGGACCCGCGACGCCATCCGGGCACGGCCGTCGGAGCCCTCGGCGGCGACCAGCGGCATCATGCTCACGCCGGTCTCGAAGCCGGACAGGCCCAGCACCAGCAGCGGGAACGCCAGGATCGCCGGGCCCATCACGCCGCCGAACCCGCCTCCCCCGCTGGTCAGCGCGTCGGTCCAGCCCGACCACGCCCCGGGCGTGGTGAACACCTCGACCAGGCCGTACCCCGCGATGATCGCGTTGAGGCCGAGGAACACCGCGACCAGCGGAATCGCGACACCGACGGCCTCGCTGAAGCCGAGCAGGAACACCCCGCCCAGGATCAGCAGCAGGACCACCGTGATGGTGACCGCGTGGCCCTCCAGGAAGTGCGGGGCCAGGGGGTTCTCCAGCAGGTGCACCGAGGCGTCGGCCGCCGACAGGGTGATCGTGATGATCCACGACGTGGCCACGAAGCCGAGCAGCACCAGCACGAAGACCTTGCCCCGCCAGAACGGCAGCAGGTCCTCCAGCATCGCCACCGAGCCCTGCCCGTGCGGGCTCTCCTTGGCCACCCGCCGGTACATCGGCAGCATGCCCAGCAGCGTCAGCGCCACGATCAGCAGCGTCGCCAGCGGCGACAGCGCCCCGGCGGCGGTCGCCGCGATCGCGGGCAGGTAGGCCAGGGTGGAGAAGTAGTCGACGCCGGTCAGGCACATCACCTTCCACCAGGACTGCGGCTTGGCGTGGCTCTCGTCGGCCTCCGGCCCGACCGGCTGCACCCGGTGCTGCAGCAGCCAGCTGCCCAGCCGCCCGGCCGGCGGGTGCATGCCCTCGGGGCTGTCGACGACGGCGGGAACGGCGTACTCGACTGCCGCGCCGGTGGTGGTGTCGCTGCTCATGACCTTCTCGATACCCGGGGTGCGAACCTGCTTCGCGAACAGCGCACACCATAGGCCCGCCTGTCACGGCAAACGCGACCGGCCCGCTGTCGAGGTGGTCCGTTAGGCTGCCCGCGGCAGGCTGTAGCGCAGAGGTCGTCGCGCCACTTCGCGCAGTTGGAGGACGCCGGTTCGAATCCGGCCGGCCTGCCACCCACCCGTTTTGGAGGTGTGTGCATGATCACGCTGCTGCGCGGCGATCTGACGCAGTGGCGGCGCATCCGCACCCGCATGCCCACCTCGCAGGCCGTCGCGGCGGCCGCCGACGCCCGCGCCGCCGGTGACTGGCGCACGGCCGCGGCGCTCGCCGACACCGTCGTCGACGTGGACCTCGACGACGTCCGGGACCGGTTCGGCACCGAGGCGGCCGCCGCCATCGCCGAGGACCTGCGCCACCTCGCCCTGGACCTGCTGCTCTGGCACCTGCCGCGGCACCACGGCGGCATGACGACGCTGCGGGCACGCACCAGCGCGGTGCTCGCCCCGCAAGCCGTCGACCACGGCACGCCACTGCTGCGAGTGCGGCTGCCGCTGTCGCCGACCGGCCCCCAGCGGCTGCGGCTGACCGTCGCCACGCTCGCCGACCTGAACGACCACCGCTGGTACGTCGCACCCCGCCACACCTGGGACATCCGCGAGACCGCGGCGATCCGGGCCGCGTGGTGCTGCTCGGCCGACCGGTCGCCGCTGCTCGCGCCCGACGGCACACCCCTGCCCTGGTCCGCGCTGGGCACCGGCGACGACGCGGCGGCCGCGACCGAGCGCGTCTACCTGCTGCTGGCCGCGGGCGAGCACACCGCCGCCTGGCGCGCCTGCGGCATCGAGCTGCCGTTCACCGACACCAAGGCGCTGCACCGCGACCCCGCCACCCCGACCTGCCCGGTCGGCCTCGCCGCCGAGATCCGGGCCGCCGCCGCGACGTTCACCGAACGTCCCCGGTTTCCCGCCGAGCGGGTGGACACCCTGTTCGGGGCGCACCTCAACATCAGCGTCGGGGACGGCCTCGTCGCCGCCGAGTCGGATCCGCACGACTACAACGAGGGGCCGCCGCAGGTCGCGAGCGGCCCGATCCCGGCCGACCTCGCACTCTTGCACGCGGGCCTGTCGACCCCGGACGACCTGCACCCGCTGCTGCGCTCGGCGCTGTTCCCGACGCTGCCGCCCGCGCGGCACCGCGGTGACCACCGGTCGGCGACCGACCTCCGCTCCCCGACCACCGGCGTGGTCGGGCCGCCCGGTCGCGAACTGCCAGCGGAGTCGGCGGTAGGTGAGCCCGGCGCGCCGGTGCGGGTGCGGTGCCGGGGCGAGTGGCACATCGTGGGTGTACGCGACGGAGCGCTGCGGCTGCACAACCACGACGCGAACGAGTTACGCCGCGAGCAGGCGCTGCGGGTGATGGGCGGGGCGAGCGCCGGCTGTTTCGCGGTACGCGACACCTGGCTGACCGGGGCCGGCCGGCTGCCGAAGGCCCTCGCCGCGCAGCGCACCCGAGTCCGCGAGCGCCTGCTCGACGGCGACACCGACTGGCTGCTCGACGGCCTGGCCAGGGGCGTCGTCGATCCGCTGATGCGCGACGGCAGCGGCTGGTCGCTGCGGCACATGGCGATGTGGGTCGACCACCCGCGCCTGCTGCCGCTGCTCGACGCGGCGGGCCTGCCCGTCGACGCCCGCGACCGCATCGGCCGCACCCCGCTGTACGTCGCCGTGATGAACGGCGGCGACATCGCGCTGATCCGCGCCCTGCTCGACGCGGGCGCGGACCCGTACGCGGAGACGGTGCACGGCGCGAGCGCGATCCGCGTGGCCGGCGACCACGCACGCCGCGACGACCGGGCGTCGCTCGACCGGCTGTGGCGCGACCGCCGCACCGCGGCCGACCGCTGACCAGCCGTCCCACTGTCGTTCTCTCGACGAGGCGTCGTGCGTCCGGCCCGGTCGCCCCTATGGTGCAGTGGCCAATGCCAGAATTCCGCTGCCGAAGAAGGACCACTCCATGCCGCTCCACCCCCGCCGTGCCGCCCTGCTGATGATCCCGGTCCTCGCCCTCGCCGGGCTGGCGGCCGCCTGCAAGTCCGGCGGAGAGTCGCCGTCGGCCGCGCCCAGCGCGGTCACCGTGCTGACCCCGTCGCCGGACGCTCCCGCCAGCGCCGCGCCGCCGGCCGTGCCGACGCCGACCTGCGCCGAGGTGAAGGACGCGATGGTGCGCGGCCTGATCGACCCCTACTACGCGTTCGGCAAGGACGGCGCCCCGCTGGCCGAGGGCATGTTCTCCGGCGAGGACGGCCTGGTGCTGGCCGTGCAGAAGCCGTGCGCGACCGGCGACCTGGGCGGCGAGCTCGGCACCGTCACCGTCGGCACGATCATGAGCAGCGTGGTGGACACCACCGGCCGGTACTGGGGCGTCATGGTGTGCGCCAAGCCCGCCGACCGGGCGCAGTGCGTGGTGCACTTCGTGCTCGGCGACCGCGACCCGATCGAGTCCGTCGCCGTCGCCGACCGCAAGCTCACCCTGGTCTACCTGACCCGCCCCGCCGACGGCGGGTCCGCCGTGGTCAGCGTCCGGCGCACCGCCGTGTACGTCGCCGACGGCAGCATCCTCAAGGAGGAGTCGCACACGGACGCGCCCTACACGCCGTGATCGCGGCCTGACAGGTCCCGTGCGTCCACCGGGCGGGACCTGTCGGCCCGACGTGAGATCGTGATGGCCCGCCCGGCCACCGCCGACCTCACCGGAGCAGCGATGAGCGCACCTCGTGTCACCCTGTACGACCACGACGGCAACACCCACGCGCAGCCGTCGGGCGGACTGCTCTGGGTGCTGCTCAAGCAGTTCGACGACGTGCCGGGCCGCACCTCGATGTGGCTCGGGCGCGACGAGTCCGAAAGCGACTTCATGCAGGTCTGGCGGATGGCGGACGGATACCGGCTGCTCGTGCAGCAGCGCGAGGGTTCGCCGCCCGCGCTGGCCCATCAGCTGGGGTTCGACGCCGCCTTCGAGGCGCTGCTGGCCTGGAACCTCGGCCACGACACCTGGCGCACCGCCTGCGACTGGCGCCCGGTGTCGTGGCCGCCGGAGCCGGACACGCCGCCCGCGCTGATCCGGATCGCTTACGAGCCCGACCACTCGCGCACCAACCGGATCGGCCGGTACGCCGACGGCCAGTTCTTCGCGATCGTCCACGGCACCCGCCGCAACGCGCTCGGCGACATCGGCGTGGCGCTGCTCCTGTTCGACCACACCGGGACGTACACGGGCTCCCGGATCCACAACGACGTGCCGCTCGGCGACGCACACGAGCTGCGCGAGCGGCTCATCGCCGAACTGCCCGACGTCGCGTACGGCGACATCGCGGTCCGCCCGTTCTCCGTACGCGAGGGCGACATCGCCTGGGAACTCGTCGACCAGACCGCGAAGCACGGCATGCCCCTGGTCAGCTTCTACCCGATGGACATCATGTTCGCGCCGCCGTGGGACGGCACCTACGACACCTGAGCCGTCACCGGTCCGCGGCGGCGACGATGCCGTTGATGGTCGGGGTGTCGAAGAAGACGTGCAGCGGCAGGTCGACGCCCAGCCGGCGGCGCAACCGGGCCGCGATCTTCGTGACGGTGAGCGAGTGCCCGCCGAGGTCGAACAGGTCGTCGTCGGGCCCGATCTCGCCGTGCCCGAGCACCTCCCGCCAGATCTCGTACACCTGCAGCGCCAGCCCTGAGTAGGGCTGCGCCGACACCTCCGGCACCAGCGGCGCCCCCGCCAGCCCGGCCAGCGCGGCCCGGTCGAGCTTGCCGTTGGCGTTGCGCGGCAGCTGCTCGACCAGCGTGAACACCGACGGCACCAGGTATCCGGGCAGCCCGGCGGCCAGCTGCTCGCGCAGCCGGGCCGGGTCGGGCGCGCCGACGAGGTACGCCACCAGCGCGTCGCCGTCCGCCGACACGGTCACCGCCGCGTCCACGACCGACTCCGCCGCCCGCAGAAACGCCTCGACCTCCCCCGGCTCGATCCGGTGCCCGCGCACCTTGAGCTGGTCGTCGGCGCGGCCGTGGAACTCCAGCGACCCGTCGGGCAGCCGGCGCGCCCGGTCGCCGGTGCGGTACAGCCGCCCCCAGTCCGTGTCGACGAACCGCGCCGCGGTCAGCTCGGGACGGCCCAGGTAACCCCGGGCGACCCCGGCCCCGCCCAGGCACAGCTCCCCCACCACGCCGTGCGGCAGCGGGCGCAGCCCGGCGTCCAGCACGTACGCGGTCGTGTTGGCCAGCGGGCGGCCGATGGTCACCGGGCCGCCCCCGGTCAGGTCCGCGGCGGTCGACCACACCGTCGTCTCGGTCGGTCCGTACAGGTTGACCAGGCGCTTCGTCCGCGCCCGCAGCTCGGCGGCGAGCGGCGCGGGCAGTGCCTCGGCCCCGCACACCGCGACGACACCGCGCTCGGCGAACCCGGCGTCGATCAGCCGCCGCCACGTCGACGGGGTGAGGTGGGCGTGGGTGACCCCGGTCAACCGCAGCAGCTTCAGCAGCAGCTCGCCGTCGCGGGCCTGCTCGGCCGTGGCCAGCACGACCGTGCCGCCGGTGACCAGCGGCAGCCACAGCTCCGGCACCGACATGTCGAACGCCGCCGACGCAACGGCCAGCCATACGTCGCCCGGCCCGGTCGGCACCACCTCGGGCAGCGCGTGCAGCAGGTTGACCACACTCGCGTGCTCGACGGCCACACCCTTGGGCCGTCCGGTCGAGCCGGATGTGTAGATCACGTAGCAGAGCCCGGGTTCGTGCCGCTGTGCCACGGCCGGGTCACCGACGGGGGCCGGCGGCGTGGCCTCGCCGAGCACCGTCACGCCGTCGGCGTCGGCGACCAGCAGCGCGGCCGGGCTCGCGTCGGCGATCAGGGAGTCCCGGCGGGCCGCCGGGTGCTCCGGGTCCAGTGGCAGGTACGCCGCACCGGTGCGGAGCACCCCGAGCAGCGCGGGCAGCAGCCGCGACGTGCGGGGCAGGCACACCGCGACGAGGTCGCCGGGGCCGATGCCGCGGGCACGCAGCTGTTCCGCGACCGCCCCGGCCTCGGCGTCGAGCTGGGCGTACGTCATCGCGCTGTCGGCGGCGACCACCGCGAGCGCGTCCGGCTCCGCCGCGATCCGCGCGTCGACGAGTTCGTGCAGGGTCTGCGGGCCAGGAACGGGCCGGACGGTGGCGTTCCAGGTGGCGAGCAGCTCGTGTTCGGACGGGTCGAGCAGGTCTAGGTCGTGCAGCGGGGTGTCGGGTCGCCGGGCGAAGCCGTCGAGCAGATTACGCAGGTGAACGCCGATGCGGGCCGCGACGGCGGGGTCCAGGCGGGCCGGGTCGACGTGCAGCAGCACGGGCAGGTCCGCGGCGGCGGGGTCGTCCAGCAGCTGGACGTGCAGCGCGTTGCGGGCGGCGTGGTGGAACGCCGTCCACTCGACCCGCACGCCGAGCCCGGCGAACTCCGGCGTGGGCCGGACGCGGCGGCGGTAGCTGATCGACACCGGGGTCAGCGCGGCTCGCGGTGCCAGCCCGGACACGGCCCGCGACAGGGGCACGGCGCGTACGGGGTAGGTGTCCCGCAGCAGCCGCCGCACGTGTGCGACGCGTTCCCGCACGGTGACCGGCGCGGCGGCGGGATCGGTGACGGCCAGGCCGACGGGCAGCTCGTTGACGTGCAGCCCCACCGCGTCATGTCCGTCGGCGGGGCGGGTGCCGAGGTCGACGCCGACCACGGGAGCCGGGTCGCCGTACCGGTCGAGCAGCGAAAGCAGCCCGGCGAGCACCACCTCGAACGTCGTCGCCCCCAGCTCCGCGGCGGCCGCTCGGATCGCGACCGCGTCCAGGGTGAACGGCACGACCACACCGGCCGTCGCACCGGGCCCCGTGGTCCCCCGCAACCCCGGCAGGCTGGGCTCACCAGGAGCGCGATACCCCGCCCAGCGCTCGCCGGCCAACGCCAGCACCTCCCCGCCCAGCCCTGCCTCCCCGGCCCGTTCCCCTCGGGAGTCGTTCCCCGCCGCCGGATTCCCCGACTTTCGCGGAAACTGCAGCAATCCCGCACCGGATTCGTGCAGTTCCCCGGAAACCGCAGGGCCCGCTGCGGCGTGAGCCGCGCCGGGAGAGGTCGATGGGGTGAGGGCGGAGTAGCCGGTGGCCAGGTCGGTGAGGAGGATCTCTTTGGACTCGCCGTCGAAGACCAGGTGGTGGGCGACGATCAGGAGCAGATGCCGGTCAGATCCGGCGGGCATCAGGTCGAAGCGGATGAGCGGTCCGGCGGCCAGGTCGAACGGCGCGAGCGTGCGTTCCTGGACGTACTCCGCCAGGTCGACCGGAGCCGCTCCCACCTGCAGCGACGGTGTCCGGGACGCCGGGACCACGCGCAGCTCCCCGTCGTCCTCTGCGAACGCGCACGACAGCACCGGGTGGCGGGCGAGCGCCGCCGCGACCGCTTCCGCCAGCCGGGCCGGGTCGAGCGGGCCGTCGAGCCATACCGGCAGCGGCATGTGGTACGCCGTGGCGGCAAGCCCGAGGCGCTCGGTCAGCCACATGCCGTGCTGGGCCGGGGTGGCGGTGCTCATCGCGGTACCTCCTGCGGTGGTGCGGGGGCGAGCTCGCGCGCCGCGTGCTCGAACAGCTCGGTGACCCGCCCGGCGAGGGTGTCCATCTCGGACCGGTCGAAGGCGTGGTGGTTCCAGAGCAGGTGCGCGACCAGCCTGCCGTCCGGGTGCTCGACGACGGCCAGCTCGGGTGCCTGCAGGTCGGGCAGGCCGCCGGGCGTCGGCCAGTCCGCGTCCAGCGCCCGGGGCAGCTCGAACGTCTCGGACTCCAGCCCCGGCAGGTGCGCCTGGCCGCCCCAGGTCTCCACGCGCAGCCAGGCCGCGCCGGTGTGCCGCAGGTAGAACTCGGCGAACGGGTAGTGCTGGTGGTCCAGCGCGTCCAGGACGGTGCGCCGGGTCCGGGCCAGCAGTTCGGCGGTGGACGGCGCGCCGGAGGTGTCGACGCGTAGCAGCAGGGACTGGCTCAGGCAGCCGATCAGCGTCTCGCTGCCGGGCCGGGTGCGGCCGGGCACCGGCGACATCAGCAGGATGTCGTGGGTTCCGGTGCGTTCGGACAGGGCCGCCGCCCAGCACGACGCGATCAGCATGAACGGGGTCGCGCCCTGGGCCGCGGCGGCCCGGCGCAGCCCGTCGCCGAGCGGGCCGGGCAGCGGGAACTCCAGCGCGGCGCTGCGCAGCCGGACCGCCTCCCGGCGGCCGCGGAACGGCTCCAGGTGGGCGGGCGCGCCGTCGAGCACCCGCCGCCAGTGCGGCACGGTCGTCTGCCAGCGCTGCCGGGTGTACGCCACGAAGTCACGCAGCGGCGTCGCGCTCGCCGACCGGTCACCGCCGCGCGCAGGCGTCCCCGGCAGCGGGTTGCCGCTGCGCAATGCCGCATAGACGGCGCCGATCTCGTGCAGCAGCGGCCCCATCGACGCGCCGTCGCAGACCAGGTGGTGCACAGCCAGCCCGAGCACGTGGTCGTCGGGGCCGACGGTGGCGAGCATCGCCCGCACCAGCGGCCCGCGTTTGGTGTCGAAGCCGCCCTCGCGGTCGGCCCGGCACAGCTGCCCGGCGTGGTCGAGGTCGCGGGCCGCGACGGCGGTCACCACGGGCGGGCAGTGGTCGAGCACCCGCGCCCGGTGCCGCCCGGCCGGGTCCTGGTCGAACACGGTGCGCAGCGCCTCGTTCCGGTCCGCGACCGCGGTCAGCGCCCGCTCCAGCAGCACCGGATCGAGCTGGTCGTACACCCGGATGCCGACGCTGATCGGCCCGACGTCTCGCGGCTCCCCCGTCGCCCACATCCAGGCCAGCATGCTCTCCTGAGTGGACGCCAGCGGCACCTCCCCGGCCGCCACCCCGCCGTCCGCACCCCCGGCAGACGAGCGCCACTCGGCAGCCGGGCGATGATCGCCGTTTCGGGACGAAACCTGTGGTCCGACCCCACTTTCTGTCCACAAACGGCGATCATCCGCCGCAACCACGGCCGGAGCCACAGCCGGAGCCGGAGCCGGTGACGACGCCTGCGCCGGCGGCGCGGCGGCGGCGGGCGCGGCGGTGAGCCGGTCGGCCTGGGTGGCGAGCAGCGGGGTGTCGAAGACGAGCGAGACGGGCACGTCGCGGCCGAAGTGGGCCGCGGCCAGGACGGCCAGGTGGGTGGCGCGCATCGAGTCACCGCCGAGGGCGAAGAAGTCGTCGCCGACGCCGACCTCGGGCACCCCCAGCACCTCGCGCCACAGTCCGGCGAGCGCGACCTCGGCCGCCGTGCGAGGGGCGACCCGGGCCGGGGCCGCCGCGAACACCTCCCGCAGCGCGCCCTTGCGCACCTTGCCGCCGTCGTTGCGCGGCAGCGCCGCCACGGCGACGATCCGGGTCGGCAGCTCGTACGGCGCGAGCCGCTCGGCGAGGAACGCCCGCAGCCCCGCCAGCGCCGACGGGTCGCGCAACTCGACGGCCGCGGCGACCGTCGCGCCCATCACCGGGTGCGGCAGCCCGAGCACGGCCGCGCCGGACACCGCCGGGTGCTCGTGCAGCGCCGCCTCGACCCGCAGCGTGGAGACCCGGTACGCGCCCGCGTTGACCAGGTCCGATTCGCGGTCGACGAGGAACAGGTAGCCGTCGGCGTCGCGGTAGCCGAGGTCGCCCATGCGCACCCAGCCGTCGCGGAACACGGCGGCGCTCGCGCCGGGATCACCGTGGTACGCCCGCACGGCGTCGCCCGCGCGCAGCCACACCTCACCGGTCTCCCCCGGCCCCGCGACACCGCCGTCGGCGGTGAGGATGCGCAGCTCCGCCCCGCCCTCGGCGCGCCCGACCGAGGCGGGCCGCCCGGGATCGAAGACCATGCTGGTATGGGCCGGAGCGGCCTCGGTGGACGTGTAGTTGTTGACGATCACGGCTTCCGGCATCGCCTCGGCGAGCGCTCGGGCGACCGCGGGCGGCAGGGCCGCGGCGGTGCACGACACCAGCTGCACCTCGTCGAGGTCGCACTCGGCTAACACGCCCGCCTCCAGCAGCGCGCTCGCCATCGCGGGCACCAGGAACAGCGTGCCGACGCCCAGGTGCCGCGCCGTGCGGGCGTACACCCAGGGGTCGAAGGCCGCGACGGTGACCACCGTGGGTCGCGCGACCAGCGCGGTGACCAGCATCGTCTGCGCGGCGTTGGTGCCGATCGGGAAGGCGTGCAGCGCGTGCCGCGAGTGCGCCAGCGGCGGTCGCGCCGGGTCGAGTCCGTGGGTGAGGCTGGCGTGGCTGGCGGCCACACCCTTGGGTGTGCCGGTGGTGCCGGAGGTGTACACGATCTGTGCGGTCTGTCCAGGATCGAGGGTGACCGGCAGCGGTGTCCGGTCGCCCGAGTCCAGCTCGGACAGTGCCCAGCCGCCCGCGCCGACGACGACCCGGGCCCCGGCGTGGTCGAGCAGCTCCCGCAGCCGGGCCTCCGGCGACGTCGCCGACAGCGGCACGGCGACCGCGCCGACGCCGGTGACCGCCGCGTACGCGACCGCGAAGTCGAGCCAGTCCGTGCCCGCGAACACCAGGCCCACCCGGTCGCCGGGCGCGACGCCCTTGCCGAGCAGCCCGTGCCCGACCGCGGTGGCGCGGGCGTGCCACGCCGCCGCGGTCAGCGCCGGCTGCCCCGCGCCCTCCCCGGCTGCCAGCTGCAGCGCGACATGTCCGGGTCGCGCCGCCGCGAGGGCGGCCAGCAGTTCGGGGAGGGTGCGGGGCGTCATCGGATCACAGCAGCCAGAGCGGCACGGCCGCGGCGAGCGCCTGCGCGCCGGTGTCGTTCGGGTGGATGTGGTCGCCGCTGTCGTACGCGGGCAGGACCTTGCTGGGGTTGGCGGGGTCGCGCAGGATCTGGTCGAAGTCGACCAGCCCGTCGAAGCCGTTGTCAGCCCGCAGCCAGGTGTTCACGGCCTGGCGGACGGCCTCCTTCTCCGGCGTCCAGGTCGAGTAGCCCTCGAACGGCCCGAGCGTGGCGACGACCACCCGCAGGCCGCGGTCCTTGGCCTGCAGGGTGAGCTGGCGCAGCCCGTCGATGATCTGAGCGGCCGGGAAGCCGGACAGGTGCACGTCGTTGATGCCGAGTTCGACGATGACGGTGCGTACGCCGGGCTGGCTGAACACGTCGTCGTCGAGGCGGGCCAGGGCGCTGTCGCCCAGGGCCGGGGAGTTGATGGCCAGACCGTCGCGGGTGACCTGGTTTCCGGCGAGGCTGACGTTGAGCACGCCGGGGTCGGCCAGCGCGGGCCAGGTGCCGGTGATGCGCCCGGCGAGGTAGTCGGGCCAGCGGGTGTTCGCGCCGAGCGTGGAGCCCGAGCCGTCGCTGATCGAGTCGCCGAGCACGACGACCGTGCCCAGGCCGGTCTTCGTCAGGACCTCGATCCCGGCCAGGTAGTAGAAGTGGTTGTAGGCCGCGGTCTGGCCGGTGCCGTCGGCGGTCTCGGCCTTGTCGCCCGCGTAGACGTACGAGGTCTGGCGGGCGGTCCAGTGCCAGGACGTCGCGCCGGTCGCGGTCGGCAGGTAGAGGGTGACCGCGAGTTCCCCGGTCGCGGAGACCGGCAGGTCGATCGGGTCGGTCAGCAGTTCAGCGCCCTTGTAGACGGTCGCGGACTCGCTGCCGTTGAAGGTGACCTCGCGGATGCTGCCGGGCTGCAGGGTCGGCGAACCCGGGGTGGCGGGCAGGCCGACGCTGGCGTGGCCGATGGTCAGCGGGCCGGTGCCGTACGCGTTGGTGATCCGCAGGCGCACCTTCTCGCCGCCCAGCGAGACCCGCACGAGCTGGCGGATCGACTGGTCGGTGAAGCCGTTGAGCGAGCTGCCGGTGTTGGCCAGGCTCGGCGCGGTGAGTGCGGTCCCCCAGGTCCCCACCCAGCGGCCGGGCAGGCTGCCGGAAGCCGGGCCAGCCCCCGCGACCAGGGTGGTCGCGAGCAGGCCGAGTCCGGCGAGGCCGGCGGCGACGCGCCGGCGGACCCGGCCCGTCCCGGCACGCGATACGCCGCGCGTCGATTCTGTGATCACTTGTGGAACCTCCGTCGATTCCCGAGGGGGATGTGGCGGGCTGTCCCGCCGACGCGACCACGATGCCAATAAATAGTTAAGTTTCTTAGGTACAAAGCTGTGATCACGGTTGCCGGTTCGGATGATTTAAATGACCCCATCTATCGATGGCACCTAGGCGACGGGCCGCCCGGGGGGCGCCGGGCGACCCGCCGCCTATCCCTGAGGGGCCAGGGTCCTGACGCCCGCGGCGCCGCGCTGGGCGGGTTCCCGCAGGCACGACTCGACGATGTCCGCGGCGCGGGCCGCACCGCCCGCGGCCAGCACCTCGGCCCGCATCGCGGCGACGCCCGCCGCGACGCGGGGGTCAGCGGCCACCCGCCGTGCCGCCTCGCGCAGCCCGGCCGGGGTGAGCCCGGTCAGGTCCAGCGACGCGCCGATGCCGGTGTCGACGATGCGGGCGGCGTTGAGGTCCTGCTCCAGGGTCCGGGCCACGGCGAGGTGCGGGACGCCGGCCTGCACGCCCTCCATCACCCCGCCCAGCCCGCCGTGGGAGATGAACACCCGCGCGTGCGCCAGCACCGCCAGCTGCGGCACCACCGGCATGACCTGCACGTTCGGCGGCGGCGTGCCCAGCGAGCGCGGGTCGAGGCGGCGGCCCACGGCCAGCACCACGTGCCAGGGTGTGCCCGCGAACGCCTCGAACACCAGGCGGTAGAAGTCGGGCCAGTGGTTGTTGAGCGTGCCCAGCGACACCAGCGCCACCGGCGCGCCGTCGGCCGGCGGCGACCAGGGCACGTCACCGGCGCGCGGGGTCGTGCACGGCCCGACGAAGCCGAACTCCTCGCCGAAGGCCTCGCCCGCGTACTGGAACGCCCTCGGCAGGAAGGCCAGGTGGCGCACCACCCGCGGGGCGAGGAACTCGTCCGCGGGCAGCCCGGTCAGGCCGCGTTCGGCGAGGAAGCGCTCCAGGCGCAGGTGGTACTCGGCCAGCGTGGGATGGGTGAAGTCGACCGGGACCGCCTCGTTGAGCGACCACGGGCCCGCCGAGACGATCATCGGCCAGAGCTGGATCGCGGGGATGCCGTGGGTGTGCGCGAACACGTGCCCGGCGAACGCCATCCGGTCGAACAGCACCAGGTCCGGCGGGTCGGCCAGCAGGGCGGGCTCCAGCTGCGGCAGGGTGTGCTCGGTCTCGGCGAGGAAGTTGAGCAGGCTGCGTCCGATGTGCTCGGCGCGGGCCGGGGTGCGCGCCTGCGGATCGGTGTCGCCGGGCCGGGTCGAGGTGTACGAGATCACCCGCGCCCCCGCCGCCGCCACGTACGCGGCCCGATCGTCGGGGGCGGCGTAGCTGACCCGGTGTCCGCGCCGCACCAGCTCGGCGACCACGCCCAGGGTCGGGAACAGGTGCCCGAGCGCCGGGATGTTGAAGAACGCGATGTGGCTACCCATGCCGGGCCGCCACGGGAAGGACCGGCAGCTCGGCGTCGTCGGGCATCGCCCGCAGCAGCGCGACGACCTCGCCCGCCAGCGCGGCGGCGGTGTCCGCGGTGAACAGCCCGGTGTCGTAGCGCAGTGTCAGCGACAGCCCGTCCGGCCCGCGCCACGCGTCGAGCACCAGGTCGTGCAGGATCTGCGCGGTGGCCTGTCCGAACGGCCGCCAGTCGAGGTCGGCAGCAGTGCCGCCGGAGGTCTGCGTGTGCAGCGAGACGATCACCTGGAACACCGGCGTGCGCGAGCGGTCCTCGGCCGGGTTGACCGCGGCCACGACCTGCCCGAACGGCACCGCCTGCCGGGCGAGCGCGTCGATGGTGACGGCCCGCACCCGGGTCAGCAGCTCGCCGAGGCTCGGCTCGTCCGACAGGTCGGCCCGCAACGCGATCATGTTGCTGAACAGGCCGACCGCGTCCTCGGTCTCCTCCAGCAGCCGGCCGGAGACCGGGGTGCCCACGCAGAGGTCGGTCTGGCCCGAGCGCCGGGCGAGCACCGTGAGCAGCGCCGTGACCAGCACCATGAACGGCGTGGCCCGCATCTGCCGGGCGAAGCGCTCCAGGGCCTGCGCGTCCGGCGCGTCCAGGCGCACGTCGAGCTGCCCGCCGCGGGTGCTCTTCACCGGCGGGCGGGGCAGGTCGGTGGGCAGCTCCAGCGGCGGCACGCCGCGCAGCCGCTCGGCCCACCAGCGCAGCTCGGCGTCGTCGCCGCCGCCGGCGCACTGCCAGGCGGCGAAGTCGGCGTATCCGATGGGCGGCTCGGGCAGCGGGACGCCGCGGTACAGGGCCGCGATGTCGCGCTGCAGCACCATCGCAGACTCGCCGTCGGCGAGCAGGTGGTGCACGGCCAGGCACCACACGTGGTCGTCCGGGCCGAGCCGGATCAGCCGCGAGCGCACGAGCGTGCCGCCGTCGAGGTCCAGCAGCGCCCCGGCCAGCTCCGCGACCATGTCCTGCGCGCGCGCGGCAGGATCGGGCTCGCCGGACACGTCGACGACCTCGGTTTCCAAGCCGCCCGGGGGCGCGATCACCTGCCGCGGCCCGTCGGCGTCCACGGCGAACGTGGTGCGCAGCGCGTCGTGCCGGTCGGCCAGGGCCGCGACGGCGGCCGTGAAGGCGGGCACGTCGAGCGGCTCGGTGATCCGGTTGGCGATCGCCACGATGGGCGACGCGGTGCCCGGGTACGCGGTGCACAGGTGCCACATCCGCCGTTGCAGCAGGGACAGCGGGGCGGTGGCGGCGGGGGTGGCGCGGCGGGGGACGACCTGCACTCAGCCCACCTCCTCGTCACCAGACGGTGCTTGCAGATCCATCGACGCCTGCCTGTCTTGCGGTGAGACCGGGTGACACGGCACGCCGGGTGGGCGCACGGTACGGCCCACGCCGGAGGTCATCCACGCATGGGCATATAACTGATAGCACAGTTGATCCTTACTGTAAATATTCCTTCCAGAACTGATCTCCGGCCTGACCAGCGTGTACGCATCCGTCCGATATGGCATGTCGCAGCAGCGGGGTGACCAGTGCGGGCAGCCCGGCGAGCCGGTGACCGGGCACGAACCGGCGCAGCGCGCCCGGCGCGATCGTGCGCAGCGCGGCCGCCCCGCGCACCGTCCACAGGGCACGGTCCACCGTCGCGACGTCGCCGAACACCAGGTACGCCGCGACGCCGTAGCAGAACGCGGCCAGCCACAGCTGCAGCAGCAGCGAGTCCGCCACGACCCGGCGCATCCGGCCCGCCGGGTCGCACGCCCCGACCGCGGCGGCATACCGTTCGAGCAGGTCCGGCAGGGTCAGGCCGGACGGGGCCAGGAAGGCGTCGGCGAGCACCGCCCGCCACCCGTCGCCGTCGGGCACCTGGCACACCACCACGCCGTCGAACAGCAGCAGGTGCGGCACCACCGGCGGCACCAGCACCCGGGCCCAGTCGCCGGGCGGCCCGCCGAACAGCGCGGCGTGGCGCGGGCCCTGCAGCACGTCGTTGCCGATCAGCGAGTCGCCCTGCTCGTGCTCGGCCAGATTCGGCGAGCTGACCAGCGGCGTCATCCCGTGCTCGCGGGCGAAGCGCAGCAGCAGCACGTCGTCGGGCTCGCCGGATTCGGCCGGGAACTCGGCGAGCGCGTGCGCGACCGCGGTCGGCAGGACCACGGCGGTCGTCGGCACGTACGGGTCGAGCAGCGGCACCCAGCCCGCGCCCGCCAGCGCGGCCAGCCGCACCGCCGGCGACGTGCGCGAACCCCACTCGGTGAACAGGCACAGGATGCGGTCGGGCTGCGCCGCCACCGCCGCCCCCACCAGCCGGTCGACCCCGGGGGCGAGGCGCATGTCGTCCTGCACCAGCAGCCGGTGGGTGCGGCCGGGGTCGGCGGTCCGCCAGGCCAGCCGGGCGGTGCGCAGCGCGCTGCGCGGCCCGCCGGGCTCGGGGTCCTCGACCACCTCGAAGTCCAGCCCAGGCTGGCTCGCGGCCAGGGCTTCGGCCTCCGGGCGGCGGCGCGGATGCGCGGTCACCGCGGCCGAAATCGACGCGTGCATTTAAGTATCTTAACTGTTAAGTTTGTTGATGTTACCGGCTGTCGAGAGGACGTCACGATGAGGCCCCGACTGCGCCGGTGGCTCGACCTCGCGCGCCTGCTCCGCGGCGCGGGCCCGCTGCCCGTGACGGTCGCGCTGCTCGTCAGCGCCGCGTTCGGGCTGGCCCCGATCGTGTTCATGGTGGGCATGGCGGTGCTGCTGTCCCGGGTGCCCGCGGTGGCCCGCGGCGAGGCCGCGCTCGGCGCCGCCGTCGGCCTCACCCTCGCCGCCCTCGTCGCGCAGCAACTGCTCGGCCCACTGCAGTTCGCACTGGCCGAGCTGCTCGCGCGGCGGATCGACGGGCACTGCGTGCAGCGGGCGCTGCGAGCGGCGTACACCGACGCGCCGGTCGCGGCCCTGGAGCGCCCCGGCACGCTGGACCTGCTCACCGACGTGCGCACAGCGATCGACCGGGCCAGCCCGTCGCCCGGCCAGGCCGCCGCGGCGCTGCCCGCGCTGCTGGCCCGCTACGCCGGGCTCGCCGGGGCGGTCGTGCTCATCGCGGTGGTGCTGTCGCCGCTCGCCGGCCTCGTCGTCGCGGCGACCGCGCTGGTCATCCGGTTCGGGCAGCGCGGCTCGCTGGGCCGCTTCGCGGCGGCGTGGGACGCGCTGTCGCCGCAGCGCCGCCGCCTGGCGTACACCCGCACCCTGACCACGGGCACCGCGGCCGCCAAGGAGATCCGGGTGCTCGGGCTGCTCGGCTTCCTCACCGCACGCCTGGACACCGAGCACCGCGGCTACCTCGATCCGATCTGGACCATGCGCAGGCGGCTGCTGCTGCGCCCGTTCCTCGGCTTCGCCCTGGCCGGGCTCGTCGGCGCGACCCTGGCGCTGGCCGCGGTCGCCCAGGCCACCGCGAGCGGGGAACTCGACCTGCTCGGCTACGCCGTCGCCGTGCAGGCGGTCCTGGTGCCGATCCGGTTCGGCGTCTACTTCCCCGAGGCCGACGTGCAGACCCAGTTCGGCGGCCGCGCCCTGGCCGCGCTGATGAACTTCGAGCATGCGGTACGCGGTGCGGCCCTGCCCGGGACCGCCCCCGCGCCCGCCCCGCAGCACGAGATCAGGTTCACGCAGGTCGGCTTCGCCTATCCCGGCGGCCGCCGCGTGTTCACCGATCTCGACCTGGCCATCCCCGCCGGACGGTGCACCGCGATCGTCGGCCTCAACGGGTCCGGCAAGACCACCCTGGTCAAACTGCTGACCCGCTGCTACGACCCCGACCGCGGCGCGGTCACCGTCGACGGCCACGACCTGCGCGACCTCGACGCCCGCTCGTGGCAGCAGCAGCTCGCCGTCGTCTTCCAGGACTTCAACCGCTACGAGCTGAGCGCGGGCGAGAACATCGGCCTCGGCACGGGCACCCCGGCCGCCTGGCGCGCCGCGGCGGCCCGCGCCGGGGCCCTGGACCTGCTCGACGACCTGCCCGCGGGCCTGGACACCCCGCTGCACGCCCGCTACACCGGCGGCCGCGACCTGTCCGGCGGCCAGTGGCAGCGCGTCGCCCTGGCCCGTGCCCTGCACGCCGTCGACCGCGGCGCGCGCCTGCTGGTGCTCGACGAACCCACCGCCGCCCTCGACGTACGCGCCGAGGTCGAGTTCTTCGACCGCTTCCTCACCCAGACCGAGGGCCTGACCAGCGTCATCATCTCGCACCGCTTCTCCACGGTGCGGCGCGCCGACCAGATCCTGGTGCTCTCCGACGGGCACGTGGTCGAACACGGCGACCACGACACGCTGATCGCCGCGGGCGGCCACTACGCCGAGATGTTCGCGCTGCAGGCCAGCCGGTTCCGCGACGACCTGGCGGCCGCCGCATGAGCACCCTGCGCACGGCGCTCGTCTTCGTGTTCGGCCTGGCCTGGGCCGCCGACCGGCGCAAACTCGCCATCGGCGTCGGCCTGATCACCGGCGGTTACCTGGCCACCCCGTTCATCGGCTTCCTGCTGCGCGACTTCACCGACGCGGCGCTCGCCGGGGCGACCGGTCCCGCCACCGCGCTGGCCGTCGGCGTCGCGGCGCTGCTGGTCGTGGAGCTGATGCTCGGCCATTTCGCGCACCTGTACTACTTCGAGGTCGGCGAGCAGGCCGGCACCGTGCTCGACCGGCGGCTGATGACCCTGGCCAACGGGCAGCCGACCGTGGCCCACCTCGACGACCCCGGCTTCGCCGACACGCTCGCGCTGGCCGCCCAGGACGCCGCTCAGACCCGGCAGTCCCTGGAAGGGCTGCTGCACCTGGGCGGGCTGGTGCTGCGGGCCGCGATCACCATTGTCATCCTCGCCGCCGTCGACCCGTGGCTCGCCCTGCTGCCGCTGGCCGCGGTGCCGCCGGTGCTCGTCGCCCGCCGCGCCGCGAAGCTGGCCGAACGCGCCCGCGAGCACACCGCCGAAGCGGGGCGGCTGTCCAGCCACCTGCTCACGCTCGCCGCCGACGCCGACGCGGTCAAGGAGATCCGGCTCTGCGGGGCGGACGAGTTCCTGCTCGCCCGGCAGGCCGAGACGTGGTCCCGCATGACCGACACGCTGTGGGCGGCGTACTGGCGGGCCGCGCTGCTGCGCGGGTGCGGGCAGCTGCTGTTCGCGTTCGCGTACGGCGGGGCGATCCTGCTGGTGCTCGGCCGCGCCGTGGACGGCACCGCGACCGTGGGCGAGGTCATCCTGGTGGTGACCCTGGCCGTGCAGATCAGCGTGCAGGTGGCCGGGGCGATCGGGCTGCACGCCACGGTCGCCGCCGCCGCGCGCACCGCGGGCCGCTTCGCCGAACTGGCCGCCGCCGCACCCCGGCCGGAATCCGCGACCGCGGCAGCCCCGCGGCGGCTGCGGCACGGCATCCGCCTGGACGGCGTCACCTTCGCCTACCCGGGCGCGGCCGAGCCGACGCTGCGCGACGTCGACCTGACCCTGCCCGCCGGAGCGACCGTCGCGCTCGTCGGCGAGAACGGCGCGGGCAAGAGCACCCTGGTCAAGCTGCTCTGCGGGCTGTACGCCCCGACCGGCGGCACGCTCACCGTCGACGGCACGGACCTGCGCCGCATCCCCGCCGCGTCGTGGCACCGGCGGATCGCCATGCTGTTCCAGGACTTCGCGCGGCTGCACTGGACGGTCCGCGACAACGTCGGCGTCGGCGAGCTCACCCTGCACGACGACGACACGGCACTGCAGGCCGCGATCCACCGCGCCCGCGCCGGGCGGGCCGTCGACCAGGCCGGGGGTCTGGAGGGCCTGCTCGGCCGGGGGTACGCCGACGGCACCGAACTCTCCGGCGGCCAGTGGCAGTCGCTCGGCCTCGCCCGGTCGCTGATGCGGCCCCGGCCGCTGCTGCTGGCCCTGGACGAGCCCGCCGCCGCGCTCGACGCCCACGCCGAGAACGCGCTGTTCACCCGCTTCGCCACGGCGGCCCGGCGGGCGGCGCGCGGCTCCGGCGCGATCACCCTGTTCGTCTCGCACCGCTTCTCGACCGTACGCGCCGCCGACCTGATCGTCGTGCTGCGCGACGGCACGGTCGCCGAGCTGGGCAGCCACGACGACCTGATGGCCCGCCGCGGCCTCTACCACGACCTGTTCACCCTCCAGGCCAAGGCCTACGCCTGACCCAGCCGATTCGAAGGAAGGGCATGGTTCGATCAACGCCCGCGGTCGCATGTTCCGGCCCCAGACGGCGATCTCACGCCGCTGCACCTGCCAACCCGCCTGCGCGAACCGGATCTAGAAGAGTTGTGGCTGCCAGAGCGACAACAACTCTTCTAGATCCGCCGGTGCCCGTAGTCGGTGGGCACCGGCAGCGGGGGTGGTCGGGGAGGGACGGGCCAGGGTGTGTTCTGGTCTGGCGGGGAGCGGGGTGCCGGGCCGAGGTCCGGAGCGGATCTGCGATCTCACCGAGGCGGGGGTCGGATTTGTGACGGGTCCTAGGCAAGGTGGAGCGATCAACTTACCGTGTGCGCCATGACCGCCTCTCCGCTGCGCCACGCCGCCCCCGGCGACGACGTCGCGCGTACCCATAACCCCGTTCGTCCGTACCGCAGCGCCGTCGCTGTCGCCGGTGTGCTCGTCCTCGCTCTGCTGGGCACCGCCGCCTGCGGGAAGAAGGGCGAGCCGCAGGCCAGCGCCAGCGCCAACACCGTGATCACGGACAGCCCCGGGACCAGCGCGAGCGCCCTGCCGTCCGGCTCCGCCGCGGCGACGCCGTCGGCGACCGGTGGCAGCGGCAACGGCAGCGGAACGCCGACGTTCCCCAAGACGGCCAAGGACTACGGACTGGCCGCACTCGCCGCCTGGGCGTCGGGCAGCAAGTCCAAGCTCGACCTGTACGCCGTCCAGGCCGCGGTGTCGCAGTTCATGGGCCACGGCAAGCCCAACAGCCAGTGGACCACGCTCAACTGCTCGGCCGCCGGCAGCGGGCGCACCGCCTGCGACTACCGCAACGCGCACGGCGACGACACCCGGCTGACCATGGAGGACACCCAGCTCGGCCACCCGACGGCGGTCGTCGACGTGTTCGTCAACCGCACCCAGTACCCGGCAGACGCCGCCGGCTACGTCGGCTACTTCATGGCGGCCTGGGGCGACGGCAACAAGCAGCGGATGACCCGCTTCTCCAGCTCGTCCATCGCGAACATGTTCACCGGCAAGACCCCACCGACCGGCAGCCAGACCGAGGCCACCCAGAACGGCAGCAGCTGGACCGTGAAGGTGACCGGCCTGCCGCTGGGCTCGGGTAACTGGACGTTCACCGTCGACGGCGGCAAGCTCGGCGGCGGCAACGCGATCACAGCGGCGAAGGTCGACTGATCGGACCGGCCTCGGCGGCTCGGTTGGCCGGACGCTCCATGATGGAGCACATGGTGGTGACCGGACGTGATCCTGACGGGGCGCTGCAGCTGTGGCGAGTGGGCCGACGCCGTCTGGCGTGGCGGCCGCGGTCGGCGAGCAGCGCCTCGCAGGAGCCGGGGCCGTTCCCCGACCTGCCCGGGCGGCTGGTCGGGCAGGCGCTGGAATGGGTGCCCGCGCTGGCCGCCACGGTCGTCGTCTGGCCGTGGCGGCGGTGCGCCGGCCGCTGGCCGGTCGTCGCGTACACCCTGGGCATGGCGGACCAGTCCGGCTACCACTACCACGAGGTCGTGCACAGCCGCGCCGCCGCCGACGCGCTCGCCGCGCGGTGGGCCGCCGAGATCCGAAAGTATGGCCGGCCGCAGGGCCGCGAGCCGGACGAGGTCGTGCCGGACCGACACCGCCTGCTCGACGACTGGCTCGGCGGCGGGGGCGCATAGACTTCGCCGTGATCGGGTGACGGCGACGCGGGGGGCGAGACGAGTGTCCGAGACTGACCAGGGGCTTGCCGACGCGCCGCCGATCCTCAGCGATGTGCCCGGCTCGTTCACCTGGCGGGTGCTGCACGACCGGCATCCGGCGATCATCGAGCAGGTGTCCGGGGCGTTCCCGTACCCGCCGCGCATCCGGGCGGCACTGGCACGGCTGGCCGAGGACGCCGTGTCCGGTGTCGTGGAGCCGCTGCCCGCCGACGCCCACGACGCCGCCGACTGGGCCCGCTGGAGCGCGCCCTACCTGGGCATGGCCTGGTACGACGTGCCGTTCCTGTGGGCCGAGAACTACTTCTACCGGCGGCTGCTCGAAGCCGTGGAGTACTTCCGGCCCGGCCCGTGGCGCGGGCTGGACCCGTTCACCCCGCAGAAGTCGGCGGAGCTGGCCGACCCGGCGCTCGACGCCGACCTCGCCGCGCTGGCCGACCTGGCCGGTCGTCCCGTCGAGGAGCAGCTGACCGCGGCCGTGGACGCCGCGCTCTGGGGTAACCGCGCCGACCTGGCCACCCGCGTGTCCAACCCGGAGGCCGAGCACCGCAAGCAGGCGTCCGACCTGGTCGCCGACGACAGCGCGGCGCTGCGGCGGCTGCTCGCGCCGGGCAGCGGCGGCACGGTGTGCCTGGTCGCCGACAACGCCGGGCGCGAACTGATGCCCGACCTGGCCCTGATCGACGTTCTGCTGCGCGAGGGCCTGGCCGACCGGGTCGAGCTGCACCTCAAGCCCCAGCCGTACTTCGTCTCCGACGCCATGCTCCACGACCTGCTGTCCTGCCTGCGACGGCTGGCCGAGGCGACCCCGCCGCTGCGGGAACGGCTGTGGTCGGCGCTGGACGGCGGGTCGCTGGAAGTGGTCACGGACGCGTTCTACTGCGAGCCGCTGAGCTATCACGACCTGCCCGGCGACCTGGCCGCACGGTTCCGGGCGGCGAAGCTGACGATCGTGAAGGGCGACCTGAACTACCGCCGCCTCGTCGGGGACCGCCACTGGCCCGCGCACACCCCGTTCGACACGGTGACCGCGCACTTTCCCGGGGCGGTCGCGGCGCTGCGTACGCTCAAATCCGAGGTGCTGGTCGGCGCACCGGACGTCGGGGCGCTGGACGCCGCCGGCCCCGGCTGGCGGCTGGACGGCACCCACGGCCTGATCCAGGTCCGGATCTAGGCGGCGTCAGCGGCGGCTGAACAGGTTGCGCAGGTTGGAGACACCGATCGCGACGGCGGCGGCCACCGCGAGCACCCCGAACGCGATCCGCAGGTTCGTCACCAGCAGCCAGGTCAGCCAGCCCAACCCGACGACGATGGCCAGGCTCGCCAGGAACAGCAGCAAGCGGCGGCGCAGCACCGCCTCGACGGCCATCACCGCCAGCACCGCCAGCGTGCACGCCAGCAGCAGCGAACCCTGCTCCAGCAGCAGCGCGAAGCCGAGCAGGAGCAGCAGCACGGACAGCGACGCCCCGGCCCAGAACCGCAGCAGCGCGCCGGCCGGGGCGGCGACGTCGGGCACGACGCGGTTGCGCAGGTGCGCGTGCGGCGGCGGCAGCGGCGGCACGCCGCCCACCGCGCGGAGCTGGTCGCGTTCGTTCACCGCGGCGCGGCGGCGGGTCCGCAGCTGCGCCACGGCCTGCTCCTGCGCGGTCAGGGCGGCGGCCGCGCCGTCACCGCCGCGGCGGCTCGCGGTCACCGTCGGCGGCAGCAGCTCCAGCCCGGCCGACATCCGCCGCAGCTCGTCCTGGCCGTCGGCGATCCGCCCGTCGAGTTCGGCGATGGTCTCCGCCAGCTCGCGGGCCCGGTCGGCCCCGGCGCGCAGCGCGCGGGCGGGCGTCGGCGGCACCTTGTCCAGGCCCGCCCAGCCGACCGGGTCGCCCCACGAGGTCCGGATCGCCCCGCTGCGCTCGTAGCGGGGACCGGCGGGAGCGCGTTCGCCGCCGAACGGGTCGGCCGTGTCCAGCCCCCACAGGCCGCGGTAGTCGCGCACCCAGGGCGTGGCGGAGTCGATCAGGATCGGGGTCCACGGCCGGGACGTGCCGGGACCGATCCGTACCCCGTCGCCACGGCGGTAGTCGACGTACGGGATGCCGAGGCCTTCGGCGACCTTGCCGCGGGTCCACGGGAACAGCACCGCCCGCACGCGGGTCAGCGTGTTGAGCGCGCCCTCCAGCGCGGGCGGCTGCACCCGCACCAGATAGTCGCCCGGCAGGTACGCCCCCGAGTGCGAGCCCGCGCCCGCGTTGGCCACCAGGTGCGTGCCCTCGACCCAGGTCAGGTCGGGGTCGTCGGGGCGGCGGCGCAGCTCGTCGCCGACCTCGTCGTGGGAGGACAGCGCCACCCAGGCGAGGGAGAACCCGTCCTCCGGTGACGGCACCAGGTACAGGGTGAGCTGCTCCCAGTCGGACTCGTGGTCGTTGACGCCGCTGAAGCTGGACCGCCAGTCGTTCATCGCGTACAGGAACCAGTACTGGATGACGACGTAGCCGCCGTCGGAGCTGACGTGGGCGTGGTAGGCGTCGGTCTGCGGTCCGGCGGCGGCGTACTGGCGCTGCACCGCGGCGGTGAGCCCGCCCGGGACCCGGCCGCGCAGGGTCAGCGACAGGCGCAGCAGCGAGTCGATGAACCGGCCGAGTAGCCCGACCGCGGCCAGCCGGGACACCCCGGTGAACTTCGGCCGGTCCGGCCTGCGCCGCCATTCCCGCAGCTCACGATGCCCCAGGCCGCGTGGGGCGTAGCGCAGGAACAGCGCGGCCTCGGGATGCTCCCGGGCCGTCTCGGCCAGCCGCTCGGGGTTCAGCTCGCCGTGGTCGACCAGCAGCGTCGGCGCGCCCCGCGACGTGTGGTGCGAGGCCCACAGCGCCGCTCCGGCCAGGTAGGTGTCCACGGGCATCGGGAAGAACATCTCACCCGCGGTGAAGCAGAGCACCGGCTCGTATCGGCGCACCAGCGCGCGCAGGTCGACCCCTTCGAGCAGTCCCGCACGGTCGTCTACGCCGGTCACCACCGTAGTGTCACAGCTCCGGCGCGGCTGATCGGTCGAAACCTGCTCATACCGTCCCGCCCGAGGTGACGCGGGCGGGACGGGTGCGCGGCGGTCAGAAGCCGCGGAACACCTGGCGGAGCAGAGTGAGGTCGGCTTCGCCCGCGGTCTCCACGGCGGCCGGGGTGTGCTGCGGCGACAGCCGGCCCACGATCAGGCGCAGCCAGGCCTCGGCGGGCAGCCGGAGCACGCCGTCGGCGTCGGCTGGCGCGTCGGTCAGCTCGACCTTGTCGGCCAGCCGCAGGCCGTGCACCGCGTCGGGGCCGGTGGTCTCGACGCGCAGCGTCAGCGTCCGGCCGTCGAGCGCCTCGGACTTGGCCAGCCAGCCGAACATGCCGCCGAGCGTGCCCGTGAGCAGGGGCACCGCCTCGGCGGCGAGCACGGCCCGCGGGTCGCCGCCGACCCGTACGTCCCACGAGTGGAAGGTGTACTCGCTCAGCCGCAGGGTCGCCGCGGTGGCCACATCGACCGGCGCGGGCAGGAAGCCCATGTCGATCCGCAGGTCCGCGCGCGTGCCCGCGTCCAGCGACTCGTACTTGGCCAGCAGGGCGTCGTTGGCGGCGAGGAAGCCTTCGGCCCGTTCGGCGGGGGCCATCGCGTCCCAGCGCGCCCAGACGCCCTTGTTGAACTCGAAGCCGGGGTTGGGCTCGCCCGCCAGCGCCGCCTCCACCGTCGCGAGGTGGATCTCGGCGCCGCTGCCCAGGTGGCTGAGCACCTGGGACACGTCCCACTCGGACGCGCCGGACGGGCCGGTGAGGTCCGCTGCCGGCAGGTCGCGCACGTGCGCGGCGAGCGTGTCGTGGCCGGACCGCAGCGCGGCGATGGCGGCGTCGGCGGAGCTGGTCATGGGTACTCCTCGGTGATCGCGAAGGTCGTCGGCTGGATCAACCCCGGACCCGACCCGCTTGTTCCGCTCCGGCCGAGGCGACCGGGCCGTACCGGGTCTGCACGGCGCGAGTCTGCAGGGCCCAGTAGCGGTCGCCGTAGGACCAGTGCCACCACTCGGTGGGGTAGTTGACCATGCCCACGCCCGACAGCGCGAGTGACAGCGCGTCGCGGTGCTCGCGGGCCGTCGCCGACACGTGCGGCGAGGCGGTGAAGCAGGCGTCCGCGCTGGCCAGCGGGCTCGCGTTGACGGCGGTGCCCATGTCCAGCTCCAAGCCCTGCTCGGTGCACAGGGTCAGGTCGACGGTGCCGCCGGTGCTGTGCGGCGCGACGTCGGGCGGCGAGACGTACTTGCTCGCCTCGGTGTGCAGGCGCTCGGCGTCCCATCCCGGATGGGCGGCCCGCAGCTCGTCCTGGTAGCCCTCGAAGTACTCGGTCTGCAGGCGCAGCGGCCGGTACGCCTCGATCACCAGCAGCCGCAGCCCGTCCGGCAGGGCCCGCTGCGCGTCCAGCAGGCGCTGGGCGACACCCTCACGCAGATGGGCGTACGCCCCGGCGGGATCGGCCAGCCGCGAGTCGATGCGCAGCTCCGGCACCTCCCGCAGGTCGATCATGGGTTCGCCGTTGTCGCCGAGGGCGATGGCGGAGATCCGGCGGTCCGACAGCAGGATCATGCCGCCGCCTCGCTAATCAGGTCGGTCACGGCACACAGTCCACCCGGTCGGCTGCGACGTGGACGTGAGCGCGAACGCTCACACCCCGCTCACACGTGGCCGCGCAGGCGCGTCACCGGCCGATGACGCACCCGCGGGCTAGCATCCGGCAATGACGATTCTCGCGGACGTGACCGGTGACTGGACCGGGGCCAACGGCTTCCGGCTGATGCCCCAGGACCCGTTCGCCGAGTCGCCTGCCACGCTGACGCTGGCCACGGCGGCAGGCGGCCACATGACGACGGTCGCCTACACCTGGGCGCACCCGGCGGACGGTCCGCAGCAGGGCCTGCTCGCCCTCGGCGCGGGTGAGGAGCCGGGCGCGGTGGTCGGGCTGTGGAGCGACTCATGGCACCAGCAGCCTGCGGCCAGGACCATGCCCGGCACCGTACGCGACGACGGGGTCGTCGAGCTGGAGGCCGACTACGGCGGCGGCTGGCGCTGGCGGATCATCATCGACGCCACCGGCGCGACGCTCCAGCTGCGCATGGACAACGTGATCCCCGCCGAGCACGCCACGGCCGAGATCGCCGCCGGGCCGTACCCGGCGATGCTCATGACGTTGCGCCGCCGCTGAGACCGCCCGATCGTGTCACGTCCATCACCGGTGGGCCCGCCGCCAGTTGGTACCGGTGGGAGCACATCGGGTGACACGGGGAGCTTTGGACATGTGGATTCGCACGTCGCTGCTGGCCGCCGCGGGCACGGCGTACGCGCTGCTGCCGCTGACCGCCGCCGCGGGCGCGCCGGTGCCCGGGGCACCGGAGCCGGTGGTGCCGGACGCGGTGTACCCGCTGGTCGCGTACGCCGAACCGGACCTGGGCGGGGCGTCGCAGGCGTTCGGCGCGGGCGTGTTCGACGCCGACTCCGGCGGCCTGGGCGCGGTCGGCGGTGACGCCGTGTCGTCGCTGCGCGTGGCCGAGGGCTTCCGCGTGCTGGCCTGCGACCGCACCGCGGCCCAGAGCGCGGACGCGGTCGACGGTCTCGGCTCCTGCCGCTACTTCGACGCCGGCTGGTACGACCGGGTCGGCGGCGGCCTCGACGACAGGATCTCGCTGCTGACCGTGGTCGCCGCGAAGGAGACCGGCCAGGGCGTCACCGTGTACGGCGAGCCCGCGCTGTCCGGCGGCAAGCTGCACCTGGGCTCGGGCCGGTACGAGGCGGCCGCGGGCGACCTGGATCGCCTCGACGCCGTCCGGTCCCTGTCCGTGGCCGACGGTCACCAGGCCGTGCTCTGCGACAGCGACCGCTCCACGGCCACCGCCAGCGGCAACCCGGGCCTGTGCCAGGTCTTCGGACCCGGCGAGCACCCGACGGTCGGCGACGGCCTGGACGGGGCGGTCTCCCTGGTCGCGGTCGGCGGCCCGGCGGTCACCGCGACGAGCGAACCCGGGTTCGGCGGAGCCGTGCAGTCGTTCGGCCCCGGGGTGCACCAGGCCGCCGCCGCGCAGCTGGCCGCGGTGGGCAACGACGCGATCAGCTCGCTGCGCGTGGCGGCCGGTCAGCGGGTGCTGGCCTGCGCCGACGACCAGGTCGCGCCGGCTGTGCTGGGTGAGTGCACGCTGTTCGGCTCCGGGGTGCACGAGCTGGCCGGAACGGGCCTCGATGACGGCATCTCCCTGCTGGCCGTGTCGGCGGGGCCCTCGACCGGCCAGGTCCTCACCGCGTACGCCGACGGTGGTTTGACCGGTTCGTCCGGGGCGTTCGGCGCGGGCATGTTCGCCGCCACCGACCTCGGCACGGTCGGCAACGACGCGATCAGCTCGCTGACCCTGGCCGACGGCGGCCGCGCGGTGCTCTGCGAGCACGACGCCACCGCGCCGGGCGAGGTCGGCGACTGCCGCCTGTTCACTGCCGGCGACCACGCGACCGTCGGCAAGGCGCTCAACGACCAGACCTCCTTGATCTTCGTCGCCTCCTGAGCGGCTCCCCGCCCGGCATCGGCTCCACGGCCGACCAGGTCACAGCACACGGACGGTCATCATGCGTGCACGTTTCGTGCTGCCTCTAGCGGCAGTCGCTCGGTCTTCGGCTACATCTTTTTTGATGTGAGCACATCAAAAAAGATGTAGCCGCTCGACGAGTGGTCCCTCGCGTCGGCGCTACCCAGAGTCACCCGCCGCGCCGGTTCTGGCCGTCGGCCATGTCGCGCCAGGCGCACGCGCTACGCCGTGGGCGTACAGCGGGATAATCGTGTTGCGGAGTGAGTGCTCACTCATTTAGAGTCGCCACCGTGACTGACGCCTCCCCCAGGCGCCGGGTCTCCCCGTTGACCCCCGAGGACCGGCGCGCCGCGATCATCGCGGCGACCCTCCCCTTGCTGCGTGCCGAAGGTGTGCACGTGAGCAGCAAGCAGATCGCCGAGTGCGCGGGTGTCGCGGAGGGGACCATCTTCCGCGCCTTCCCCGACAAGAACGCCCTGATCGCGGCGACCCTCGCCCACGCCTTCGACCCGGCCCCCACCATCGAGTCGATCAAGGCGGTGGCGGGCGACCCCGATGTCCGGTTCCGGCTCAAGACCGCGGTGCGGATCCTGACCCGCCGCTTCCGCGACAACGCCCCGCTGATGATGTCGCTGCGCGGCAGCGGACTCGCCGTGGTCACCACCACGCCCGTGTTCGACCCCCGCGAGGCGCTGACCGGTATCTCGGATGCGGTCGCCGAGCTGATCTCCGAAGATGCCGACCGGTTCCGGCTGCCGCCGCAGACCGTCGCGTCCCTGCTCATCTCGATGGTGTTTTTCAACAACCGCAACGAGGTCCTCCCCGAAGACCAGATCGTCGACGTCGTCCTGGACGGCGTGCTCTCCCCCGAGGCCAAGAAAGAGCCCGCATGCTGATCACACTCGTACGCCGCCAGCTGCGGCCCTACCGGCGGCACATCTCGCTCGTGGTGCTGCTGCAGTTCGTGCAGACGGTGGCGAACCTCTACCTGCCCACCCTCAACGCCGACATCATCGACCAGGGCGTGGTCAAGGGCGACACCGGCTACATCATGCGCATCGGCGCCGCCATGATCGGCGTCTCGCTGGTGCAGATCATCTGCTCGATCGGCGCGGTCTACGTCGGCGCGCAGGTCGCCAGCGCGCTCGGCCGCGACGTCCGGGCCGCGATCTTCGACCGGGTGCAGTCGTTCTCCGCCCGCGAGGTGGGCCACTTCGGCGCGCCGTCGCTCATCACGCGTACCACCAACGACGTGCAGCAGGTCCAGATGCTCGCGCTGATGACCTTCACCATGATGGTCAGCGCGCCGATCATGATGGTCGGCGGCATCGTCCTGGCGCTGCAGCTCGACGTGCAGCTGTCCGGGCTGCTGCTGGCCGTGATCCCGGCGCTGGTCCTCGGCATCGGCTTCATCGTGTGGCGCATGCGCCCGCTGTTCCGAGCCATGCAGACCAACATCGACGAGGTCAACCGGGTGATGCGCGAGCAGATCACCGGCATCCGGGTGATCCGCGCGTTCGTTCGCGACCGGCACGAGCAGGAGCGCTTCGCCGGTGCCAACACCGAGCTGACCAACGTCGCGCTGGCCGTCGGCAAGCTGATGGCCTCGATGTTCCCGTTCGTCATGCTCGTCATCAACATCTCGACGGTGGCCGTGCTGTGGTTCGGCGCGCACCGCATCGACAGCGGCGGCATGGAGATCGGCGCGCTGACCGCGTACCTCAGCTACCTGATGCAGATCCTGATGGCCGTGATGATGGCGACCTTCATGTTCGTGATGCTGCCGCGTGCCGAGGTGTGCGCGGAGCGCATCGAGGAGGTGCTCGGCACCGACTCCAGCGTCGTCCCGCCGACCGCGCCGGTCACCCCGGAGGGGCTGCGCGGGCACCTGGAGCTGCGCGACGTCGAGTTCAGCTACCCGGGCGCGGAGGAGCCGGTGCTGCGCAGCATCGCTTTCAGCGCCCGGCCCGGCGAGACCACCGCGATCATCGGCAGCACCGGCAGCGGCAAGTCGACGCTGCTGCACCTGGTGCCGCGGCTGTTCGACGCCACCGGCGGAAGGGTGCTGGTCGACGACGTCGACGTGCGCGACATCGAGCCGCAGGCCCTGTCCCGGGCCATCGGTTTCGTCCCGCAGAAGCCGTACCTGTTCTCCGGCACCGTCGCGTCCAACCTGCGCTACGGCAAGGCCGACGCCACCGACGAGGAGCTGTGGCGGGCCCTGGAGGTCGCGCAGGCCAAGGAGTTCGTGCAGGCCATGCCCGAGGGCCTGGACGCGCCGATCGCCCAGGGCGGCACCAACGTCTCCGGCGGCCAGCGCCAGCGCCTGGCCATCGCCCGCGCGCTGGTCAGCCGGCCGGAGATCTACCTGTTCGACGACTCGTTCTCGGCCCTGGACTACGCCACCGACGCCGCGCTGCGGCGGGAGCTGTCCCGGGAGACCTCCGACGCAACGGTCGTGATCGTCGCCCAGCGCGTCAACACCATCCGCGACGCCGACCGCATCCTCGTCCTCGACGACGGGCAGGTCGTCGGCACCGGCACCCACAGCGAACTCATGAACAGCAACGTGACCTACCGCGAGATCGTGCTGTCCCAGCTCACCGAGGAGGAGGCGGCGTGACCCAGACCCCCGTACGCCGTGATTCAGGGCCTCGCTTCGGACCCGGCGCGATGATGGCCGGCCCGCCGCAGGGCAAGTCGCTCAACTTCAAGCAGTCTAGCCGCCGCCTGCTGAAACTGCTGGTGCCCCACCGCGTCGCCGTCTGGTCGGCCGTGGTGCTCGGCGTCATCGGCGTGGGCCTGTCGGTGATCGGCCCGCGCATCCTCGGCCACGCCACCGACGTGCTGTTCACCGGCATCATCAGCGGCAACATGCCCGAGGGCGCGACCAAGGCGCAGGCCGTCGACGCGGTCCGCGCCCAGGGCAACGGCACGCTGGCCGACATGCTCAACTCGATGGACCTGGTCCCCGGCCGCGGCGTCGACTTCGACGCGCTCGGCCGGGTGCTGCTGGTCGCCCTCGGCGTGTACGTCGCCGCGTCGCTGTTCTCCCTGATGCAGTTCCGGATCATCACCACCGTGGTGCAGCGCGCCGTGTTCGCGCTGCGCGAGCAGGTGGAGACGAAGCTGTCCCGGCTGCCGCTGAGCTACTTCGACGGACAGCAGCGCGGCGAGGTGCTCAGCCGGGCCACCAACGACATCGACAACGTCGCGCAGACGATGCAGCAGTCGCTGAGCCAGCTGATGAACTCGGTGCTCACCATCGTCGGCGTACTGGCGATGATGTTCTGGATCTCGCCCCTGCTGGCGCTGATCGCGCTGGTCACCGTGCCGGTGTCGGTGTGGGTGACGATGCGGATCGGCAAGAAGGCGCAGCCGCAGTTCATCGCGCAGTGGGCCGTCACCGGCAAGCTCAACGCCCACATCGAGGAGATGTACACCGGCCACTCGCTGGTCAAGGTGTTCGGGCGGCAGCAGGAGGCGGCCGAGACGTTCCGCGAGCACAACGAGGCGCTGTACAACGCGGGTTTCAAGGCGCAGTTCATCTCCGGCATGATCCAGCCCGCGATGTTCTTCATCGGCAACCTGAACTACGTGCTGGTCGCGGTCGTCGGCGCGCTGCGGGTGGCGTCGGGCTCGCTGTCGCTGGGCGACGTGCAGGCGTTCATCCAGTACAGCCGCCAGTTCAGCCAGCCGCTGAGCCAGGTCGCCGCGATGTCCAACCTGGTGCAGTCCGGTGTCGCCTCCGCCGAGCGGGTGTTCGAGCTGCTCGACGCGACCGAGCAGAGCCCCGAGCCGGTCCCCGCGGCCCGGGTGACGGACCTGCGCGGACGGGTCGGCTTCGAGCATGTGTCGTTCCGGTACAGCGAGGACAAGCCGCTGATCGAGGACCTGTCGCTGGCGGTCGAACCCGGCCAGACCGTGGCCATCGTCGGCCCAACGGGCGCGGGCAAGACCACGCTGGTCAACCTGCTGATGCGCTTCTACGAGGTGACCGGCGGGCGGATCACGCTCGACGGCGTCGACATCGCCGCGATGGACCGCGAGGACCTGCGGTCCAAGACCGGCATGGTGCTGCAGGACACCTGGCTGTTCGGCGGCACCATCGCCGACAACATCGCGTACGGCGCAAACTCCCCCACCCGGGAGCAGATCGTCGAAGCCGCCAAGGCCGCGCACGTGGACCGCTTCGTCCGCACGCTGCCCGACGGCTACGAGACGGTGCTGGACGAGGACGGCACCAACCTCAGCACCGGCGAACGCCAGCTGATCACCATCGCGCGGGCGTTCCTGGCCGAGCCGAGCATCCTCATCCTCGACGAGGCGACCAGCTCCGTCGACACCCGCACCGAGGTGCTCATCCAGCGGGCGCTGAACTCACTGCGCAGCGGCCGGACCAGCTTCGTCATCGCGCACCGCCTGTCCACCATCCGCAACGCCGACGTCATCCTCGTCATGGAGCACGGCTCGATCGTCGAACACGGCTCCCACGACAAACTGATCGCCTCCGGCGGCGCCTACGCCCGCCTCTACGAGGCCCAGTTCGCCGGCGCCACCACCGACTGAAACCAAAGGAAGGGCACCTTCTTAACGGACGTCCGTGTAGAAGGTGCCCTTCCTTCGTTTCGGGGTCGCGGAGGGTGAGCGAAGGTCAGTGGCGGTGGGTGCGCAGGACGCCGGTCAGCATCGGGAGGGTGAAGTCGCCGCCGGCGGTATCCGGCTGGGCCGCGAGGTAGGCGCGGAGCCGGTCCGCGGTGGCCCGCTGGTCGGGTTCCGGCATGACCAGCACACCCGCGCGGGTCGCGAGGGTGGCGACAAGGGAGTCGGCGGTGCGGTGCTGGCCGTGCGGGAACTCGGCCTGCTCGGGTGAGCCGAACCGGGGCAGGCCGGTGTGCGGCAGGTGCAGGCCTGCCGTCGCGGCGCGCCAGTTGCGCAGCGTGTCGCGCGGGCCGACGACGGCGCTGCCGCCGACCCGCTCCAGTCCGGCGATCCAGTCGACGCGGTCGTCCAGGACGTTCCACAGTCCGGCCAGGACACCGCCGGGCGCGAGGACCCGGGCGATCTCCGGCCCCGCGACCGCCATGTCGAACCAGTGCATCGCGTTGCCGGCCAGCACGGCGTCCACGGAGCCGTCCGGCAGCGGGATCATCTCGGCATTGCCCTGCAGGGCACGGACGCTCGGCAACGTACCGCGCAGCTGCGCCAGCATCGCCGGATCCGGCTCGACGGCGACGACGTCGATGCCCAGCGCGACCAGCGTCGCGGTCAGCTTGCCGGTCCCCGCGCCGAGGTCGAGCACCCGCGGGCCGGGGGCGGGCTCCAGGGCCCAGCGCACCGCGGCCTGCGCGTAATCCGGGCGGTGCTCTGCGTAGGCGGCCGCGGCTGCGCCGAACGACGAGGAGTAAAGCAACCGTTCATCTTGATCCACACCAGCAGCCTATTGGTGCCGGGGCGCGACGGCGACCCGCAGAACCTCAGCGGCACGTACAGCCGCCGCTCGCCCGGCTCGCGCCCGGCGACAGGGTCTCGCCGGCGGCGGAGATCGGCGGGCGAGTCACCCACACACCTACTCCAGCCTGGCAAGCACCAGATCCACGACTGACCGGTAGTGCTCGACACGCTCCGTCACGGGCAGCCCCATCCGGCGGCGGCCCTCGTTGGTGGCGATCCGATACATCAGCGCACGCACCAGCATCTGATCCCACTCGGCGCGGTCGGCCCAGCGATCCGGTAGCGCTTCAGACGCATCGTGCCAGGTCATGGCATCCACGACGGCTACCGCCAGCGCCCACGACGCCGGCCGGTGATAGACCGGCCAGTCGATGACCGCCGGGGCGAGCCCGTCGGCGAACATCACGTTGCCCAGCAGATCACCGTGGACCACCTGGGACGGCGAGTGCACCGGCCGTCGTACGCGAGCCAGCGGCTCCAACACCTCCGTCATCACCTCGCCGCCGCGCAGCGGCAGTTCCTGCCAGGCGACGCGGTCGCCGAAGCTCCACGGATCGTCCCGCTCGTCCAGGAACGACGGCCGCGCGAGCCCGGCCAGCGCCTCGTGGAACGCCTCCCCCGCAGCGAGGACGTCGTCCCACCGCCGCGGGTCAGGGCTGCCGGGCGTCAACCGCCATGCCTGCCAGCCCAGCACCGTCCAGCTGCCGTCGCCGGCCCGCACCGGTCGGGCGACCCGGAAACGCCGGCTCCCGGGAAGTCCCGACAACACCTCGGCGACCCATGCCGTCTCCGCCTCCAGCCCGCCGGGCTTGAGGACGACATCGTCGGCGCACCAGGTCCGGCCCTGACCGCCCGGCAGCGGGACGGCCGGGCCGCGAGCACCGAACGCTGCCAGTACCTCCGGAGCGGGAACCTCACGTGCCATCCCGGCAACCTAACCGCCGCGGCCGGGCCGGGGCGACCGCATTCGCCCCGCGCCGACGTCCCCGGGAGTCAGGAGATCGTCTGCGGACCGCGGAGCAGCTGCGCGAGATGTTCGATCTCCTCCACGGTGACGTTCGCGTCGAAGTGGCTGCGGACCCCGGCCGAGTTGTGTTCATACAGCCAGTCCACGTCGGCCCCGCCGGCCGCCATCGTGGAGCGCACGGGCCAGTACCTGCGCAGCAGCGAGATCGCGGCGACCATCCCGAACCACACGAACGGCGTCGCCACCTGCGCGACCGCACGGACCCTGCTCACCGGGCCGCCCGGATCTCGGCGGCGCACACGCCGGGCCGCACGAACGGGTGCAGGTCAGCGTCGAACGCCTGCGGCGACAGCCCGTCCACGGTGCCGCGCAGCAGCCCGAGGTGCACACCGCACACCACGTCGGGGTGGCGCCGGGCGACGTCGAGGAACGGGCAGGCGTGCAGCTCGATCCGGCCGGCTCCGTCCTGTGGCGTACGCACGGGGTCGAAGCCGAGCTCGGTGAACAGCGCCATGGCCCGCGCGGTCGCTTCGTCGAGCGTGGCGGTCGCGCCCACCGGCCCGGCAGCCGAGTCCACCCCGGCGACGCCTGTCCGCCGCAGCCAGCGCCGGCCGGCGCGCTGGGCCAGGTCGGCGCCCCGCACCTCGTCGAGCTGACCGGCGAGCACCTCCGCGAGCAGCGCGTAGCCGCCTGCCTCGACGGCGGGCGTCACACCGGCGTACACCGCCTGCGGGCGGCCGGGGCCGCCGCGGGAAACGCTGCTCTGCACCACGTACCCGGCGTCGATAAGGACTTTCAGGTGGAAACGCACCGTGTTCGGGTGCAGGCCGGTCGCCTGTGCCAGCGCGGTCGCGTCCTGCGGCGTGCCGGCCTGGCGTAGCACCTCCAGCACCCGGCGGCGGCTGGCCACCGCGAGTGCGCCGTAGGTCATATCGTCAGCCACGGACCGAATATATACGATGGCGATAGTAAAAAAGGAGGAGCCTGTGCGCACCGACATCACCGACCGGGCCGACATCACCGGGGTCGTGACCGACTTCTACACCCGGGTGTACGCCGACGACCTGCTCGGCCCGATCTTCATCGACGTCGCGAAGATGGATCTCCCCGCCCACCTGCCGATCATGAGCGACTTCTGGGAGACGGTCCTGCTGCGCACGGGCAGCTACCGCCGCAACGCGCTGCAGTCGCACTTCGACCTCAACCGGCTGGTCCGGCTGGAGCAGCACCACTTCGACCGCTGGCTGACGCTGTGGCGGGCCACCGTCGACGACCGCCACGCGGGCCCCCTCGCCGAGCTGGCGAAGACGCAGGCCGGCCGCATCGCCGGGTCGATCGGGCGGCGGCTGGGCGGCTCGACCGGCAGCGAGCACGTCACCATCTCGACCGTCAGGCCGTGACCGCGGGCGCTTGACAGCGCCCCGGTCCGTTCGGTTAGCTCGATCCCAGCGCGTTCGGGTACGCGCCGAGACTCGCCGGAAGGCTCGAAGCCACCCCGCCTGTTGTCAGGCTGGGCGACGTTCACCGACGCTCTCATCCGCCCGTGCGAGTCCGGGCGTGGAGCGAGGTGCTCACATGAAGACGCTGCCCGACAATCCCGACCTCGGTCACCTGCGCCGGCAGGCCAAAGATCTGCTGGCCGGGCTGCGTGACACCGACCGGCGGGTCACGCTGGCCGGCGCACAGGCCTCCCTGGCCGAGCAGTACGGGTTCCGCACCTGGGCCGACCTCAAAGCCGAGGTCGACCGCCGCCGCGGCCGAGCCGAGATCGCCGATCCCGCGCTGGCGCGGCAGCTCGCCGCCCGGTTCGGCCTGGATGAGGTCACCGGTCCGATGCGGTCGGTGGCCCGGCCGGACGAGATGGGCCGGCGCTGGTCACTGGAGACCGATCGCGGCCGGTGGGCACCGCGCACTGTCGACGACGTGTTCCCGGTGACCGACGGCGAGGCGAACACCCTTTTCCAGGAAGCCGCCGCGCGGGCGGGCGTGGCCCTGCCGGCCCCCGTCCGCAGCCGGTCCGGGGCGTCGATCGAGTCGATCGAGGGAAACCGCTGGCGGGTCTACGAGTGGCGGCACTCCGGTCCGCCGCTGGCCGCGCCGGTCAGCGCGTCGATCACGCACGCTGTCGGCGACACGCTCGCGCTTCTCCACGGCCTCCGCCTGCCCGCGAACGAGATCTGCCCGTGGAGTTCGGTGCGGCTCGGGACGGCGAGCTGGGCGGAACTCGCCGACACGGTCGCCGCGAAGGGCGTCGGCTGGGCCCCGGCCCTGGCCGCGGCAGTGCCCCTGCTGTCCGAGTTGGAGAAGGTCGGCGAGGGCTCGGCCGTACCGGAGCCAGTGCTGTGCCACAACAACGTCACTCCCGGCAACGTACGCCTCGGTATGGGTGGCTGCCTCATCCTCACCGGATGGGAACATGCCGCCGGGCTGCCACCGGCGTGGGAGCTGTGCAATGCGCTGGCCGCGTGGGCGGTGGACCCTCGCGGCGGAATCAACGTCGCCGCGGCCCGTGCCCTGGTCGACGGCTACCGTGCGCGGGCCGGTTCGCTGCCGTCGTTGAGCGTCGACTCGTTCCGTGGCGCGGCGACCGGGCTGCTGAACTACGTCGCCGGGCAGGCCGACGTGGCGCTGGCCGCACAGGGTGAGCAGGACCAGCGGTACGCCGACCGCAACATGCGGCACCTGCTGACCCACCTGCCGTCCCCGACCACATACCAGCAGGTCCTCGACGCCGCGCTGACGGCGGACGAAACTGCTCCGGCAGCCGCTCGCCGCTGATCCGGTCAGCCTGCTCGCGGGACGGCCTCGTCGACCTACGCGACCGTCCCGCGAGCAGCCAATGCAAACGGGGCAGCACTCAAGCGCCCTGCCCGAGCCGGTCCCCGAACCAGGTCATCGCCTGGCCGTGCGAACGGGTCCAGGCCAGCGGCCAGCCGTCCAGCGCGAGCAGGTTGTACGCCGCGCCGTCGGGCGGCGGCGGTGCCGCACCGGCCGGCAGGACGTCGGCGGAGTCGTTCGAGACCCAGTGGCCGGGCAGCCCACGCACGAGCTCGACGAACGTCGCCTGCTGCGGTGCGGGCACCTGGTACAGCACGGAGGTGTGGAAGACGACCAGGGTCGCGCCGGCTGGAGCCTGAGCCGCGAGCGCGGGCAGGGCCTCGTTCAGGTCACCGCGTACCAGCAGCGGCGGGTCGGCCGCGGCGACGACGGCCGCGGCTCGCAGCCGGTCGCGGCGGTGCTGGTGCTCGGGCCAGATGAGCGCGTCGAGCCAGGCGACGTCGGCCGGGTCGGTGACGTCGAGCGGGTTCAGATCGATGCCGGCCCGCCAGACGACCTCGGGCAACCGGTCCGGCGGGGCGGTTCCGGTGACCGTGCAGTCGAGGACCGGGCCGTGCTCGCCCAGCAGGTGCTCGCCGTAGCGGTAGGCATACCGGTCCGGGTAGAGGCACAGGCCGGCGGACGCGCCGACCTCAAGCAGGGCCAGCGGCTGGGGCAGCGCGGCGAGCACCGGCAACAGCACCGCGCACCGGCCGGCCTCGTTGGTCTGCGTGGCCCTAACGGTCATCTCGGCCGCGACGGCGGGCCAGTTCCGCACGATGAACGCGCAGCACGCGGCCGGGTCGGCCACCGGCCCGCCGAGCAGGCGGACGACGCCGAACAGCAGCTGCGGGTGCCACTTCTCCGGCGGCAGCGTGCCGAGCAGGGCCAGGACCTCGTCGTCCTGGCTGACCGCCGCGCCCAGTCGTTCGTACACCGGCGAGACGCCGTGCGCCTCCATCTGCGCGAACTCCGCGAAAACCCCCGCGATCGTCATGCCCGCCATCGTCGCACCGCGCCACTCTCCCCGCTGCCCCGCAGAAAACCACAGCTCACCGCTACAGCAGTGACAGGAAGGGCACCTTCTACATCGGATTCCGATGTGAAGGTGCCCTTCCTTCGCTCGGGGGCTTGGTTTGTCAGGAGTTGAGGCGGCGGTGGCGGTGGACGGAGAGGGGGAGGAAGATCGCGGTCAGGAGGAGGGGCCAGAGGATGGCGAGCAGGAGGGCGTGGTCGGGGATCAGGCCGGGGTTGCCGAACAGGTCGCGGGAGGCGGCGGCGGTGGCCGACAGCGGGTTCCACTGGGCGATCGTGCCGAGCCAGGCGGGCATGGTCTCGGGGTCGACGAAGACGCCGGAGAGGAAACCGACCGGCCAGACGAGGATCTGGACCATGGTCACCGACTCCGGTCCTTTCACGACCAGGCCGAGGAAGATGCCGACCCACAGCAGGGCGAAGCGCAGCAGCAGGAGCAGCCCGAACGCGGCGATCGCGGAGGCGAGGCCCTCGTGCCAGCGCCAGCCGAGCGCCGCGGCCGCGGCGGCGAGCACGGCCAGGCCGACCGTCGAGTTCATCAGGTCGGCCAGGCAGCGGCCGAGCACGACCGACGCCGAGTTGATCGGCAGGGACCGGAAGCGGTCGGTGACCCCCTTGGCGGCGTCGGTGGACACCGCGGTCATGGTCGCCTCCACGCCGAAGAACATGGTGAGGGCGAACATGCCCGGCATCAGGTAGTCGAAGTAGTCCTCCCCGATCGCCCCGCCGAACAGGCCGCCGAACATCAGCGCGATCATCACGGTGAACAGCCAGTTCACGATCACGCCGACAGGCTGCTGCCGCCAGTGGGTGAGCTCGCGCCGCGCGAGCACCCAGGTCTCCTCCAGCACGGCAGTCACGCCGCCACCTCCTGCTTGTCGGCCTGCTTGCGGTGAAGGTCGAGGAACACCTCGTCGAGCGTGGGCCGCCGCAGGTTGACCTCGACCGGTTCGACGCCCTCGGCGGCCAGCGCCGTGCTGATCGCGATCAGCGCCTTGGTGCGCTGCCGCACCGGCACGCTGATCCGGTGCTGCTCGGTGCGCGGCTCGCCGTCGGCGTGCGCCACCACCGCGGGCAGCGCCCGCCCGGCCTGCTCAGCGTCGGCGAACGCCAGGTCGATCCAGTCCTCGCCGATGGTGGCCTTGAGCTCGTCGGGGGTGCCCTCGCTGACCACCCGGCCGTGCCACAGCATCGCGATCCGGCTCGCCAACTGGTCGGCCTCCTCCAGGTACTGCGTGGTCAGCAGGACGGTGGTGCCGCCCGCGACGAGTTCGCGCAGCGCGGACCAGACCTCCTGGCGGCCCTGCGGGTCCAGGCCGGTGGTCGGCTCGTCCACGAACAGCACCTCGGGCGCGACGATCAGGCTGGTCGCGAGGTCGAGGCGGCGGCGCATGCCGCCGGAGTACTTCGCGACCGGTTTGCCGCCCGCCTCGGTCAGGCCGAACCGCTCCAGCAGCTCGTCGGCGCGTCTGGCCGCGTGTGTCCGGCCCAGGTGGTTGAGGCGGCCGAACAGCACCAGGTTCTGCCGGCCGCTGAGGATCTCGTCGACCGCGGCGTACTGGCCCACCAGACCGATGCGCTGCCGCACCTGCGCCCCCTGGGTGCTCACGTCGTGCCCGGCCACGACCGCGCGTCCCGCGTCCAGGCGCATCAGCGTCGCCAGGATGCGTACGGCGGTCGTCTTGCCCGCGCCGTTCGGGCCGAGCAGCCCGTACACGGTGCCCGGAGGCACTTCGAGATCGAATCCGTCGAGTGCCGGGGCCTGTGCTCCCCGGTAGGTCTTGCGGACCCCGTGCGCCGATATCGCCGGCTCTGCCATGCGCAGACTCCTCCCGCTCAGTTCGAGTACACCGTACCGTACGTCGTACGCTACTGTCGAGGCGAGCGGAATTCGCGCGGATGACCCACGCTGTGCCGTATGGATTACGCCCCCTTCATGGCCCTCTCCGCGTTCCTGCCACTGGCGGCGCGGACCGCACTGTGGCAGGTGCCCGAGGACGAGGTGTGGATCGTGGAACGCCACCGGCGCTTCCACCGCGCGCTGGCCGCCGGCCGGCGGCTGGCGGTACCCCTGCTCGACCAGGTCAAGGCCAGGGTCGAGCTCACCCAGCAGATGCTGCTGTGGCCCCCGGCGCCACGGGAGGGCAGCGTCGACGTGCCGGCGGGAGACGTGTTCACCGCTCAGGACGGCGGCAAGGTCGAGATCAGGATGCGCATCCTGTGGCGGATCACCGACCCGGTGCGGGCGGCGTACCAGCCGAACGGCCCCGGCCTGGCCATCGACGACCTGGCGGCGGCCATCCTGCGCCGCCTGATCGCGGGTCTGCCGCTGGAGGCCGCGATGACCAGCAGGTCGGCCCTCGACCGAGAGCTGACCAGCGCGCTGACCGAGCAGGCCGGCTGGGCCGAGATCGGCAGTGTGCGGATCAGCGAGGTGCTGGCGCACCCGGTGCCGGTGCGGGCCTAACCACCCGAGCGCAGCAGGTCACGGCACAGCGGCACGTCCGAGGTCCGCACGTCGGGCGGGAAGATCAGCGCGGCGAGCGGGCGGCGCAGCACACCGGCCTCCCGCTCGCTGCACATCCGCCGCGAGGTGATCTCGTCGGACTTCAGCTGCTGAGGGCCGCCGCCGTCGCGGTACAGGACGGTCTCCAGGTCCTCGTCCTGGCCGATGATGTAGGCGACCTTCGTCGTGCCGTCGACGGTGAGCGCGGTCGCGGGCAGCCACATGCCCTGCAGCGTGACCATGCCGGCGAGCACCACGCCCAGGACCAGCGTCAGCCCGTCGACCCAGCGGTTGGGCACCCGCCCGCCGAGCAGCGGGCTCGGCGGGCGCTCGCCGGCGCGCGGCATGACAGGCCGCCCCCGGCGGCGCAGCAGCGTCAGCGACAGCAGCGCGGCGGCCCCGGCGAGCACGAGCAGCAGGTACACCGGGGCGGTGAGCAGCCCGACGACCAGCAGCATCAGCGCCACCGGCGGCGGCAGGCTCGCGAGCACCGTGGGCTGGAACACCGCGCCCCGGACGGCGGCGCGCCGCTCCGACAGCGCCAGGTAGGCCGCGAGGATGAGGATCAGCGGCAGGAACGGGACGTAGCTGCCGATGAGCAGCGCCTGCATGCTGGTGTGCTGGGCGAGCGCCTTGAGCGTCGCGTCGTCACCGTTGGACAGCACGAACAGCCGCACCCCGGCCAGGATCGCGGGGAACGCCGCCGACACCAGGCCCAGGTAGAAGCCGTGCCGCTCCCCCGCCGCGACCGCCGGGGCGGCAGCCTCCGGGGTGCGGGGCGACGGAACCGGGGACGAGGCGTCGCTGAGCTGCTCGGTCACGGTGCGCATTCTTCCATCCAGATCGGACCGACGGCCATACCCGGTGGGTCGCGGGCCACCTGACCTGGTCTCAGGGTCGAGACCAGGGTTGACACCGGATCTGCCCGGCGCGGCGGGAGGTTTAGGTTGGCGGCGTGGCCCTCATCGCGACCCAGTCGCTGACCAAGACCTACCCGGGCGGGGTGACCGCCCTGTCCGACCTGACCCTGTCCGTCGAGCCGGGCATCATCGGCCTGGTCGGCGCCAACGGCGCCGGCAAGTCCACGATGATAAAGACCCTGCTCGGGCTGCTGACGCCGACGACCGGCAGCGCCCAGGTGCTCGGCCTGGATCCGACCACCGACGGTGAGCAGGTTCGCGCCCGCGTCGGGTACATGCCCGAGCACGACTGCCTGCCGCCGGACATGATCGCGGCGGAGTTCGTGACGCACATGGGCCGGATGACCGGCCTGCCGCGCACCGTCGCCCGCGAGCGGGCGTCGGAGGCGCTGCGCCACGTCGGGCTGTACGAGGAGCGCTACCGCCAGATCGGCGGCTACTCCACCGGCATGAAGCAGCGCGTGAAGCTGGCCCAGGCCCTGGTGCACGACCCGGACCTGCTGCTGCTCGACGAGCCCACCAACGGCCTGGACCCGGCCGGGCGCGACGCGATGCTGACGCTGATCCACCGCATCGGCACCGAGTTCGGCATCTCGGTGGTGGTCTGCTCGCACCTGCTCGGCGAGATCGAGCGCATCTGCGACTCGCTGATCGCCATCGAGGGCGGGCGGCTGCTGCGCGCCGACCGGATCGACGCGATGACCACGGGCACGGACGTGCTGGCCATCGAGGTCGCCGAGGGCACCGCCGAGCTGTCGGCGGCGCTGGCGCAGCGGGGGCTGACCGCCACCGCGGAGGGCCGGATGCTGCTGGTCCCGCTCGCCGACGAGGACACCTACGACCTGATCCTGCGTACCGTGGCCGACCTGGATCTGCCGCTGCACCGCCTCGACCAGCGCCGCCACCGGGTGGCCGAGCTGTTCTCCCCCGCCGCCCCGTCAGCTTCCCTGGAGGTGAGCCATGTCTGAGCGGAGTGTCATCCACGACATCGGCTACCAGCGTTACACCGGCACCCGGCTGGGCCGCGGCTACGTCGCACGCTCGCTGTTCGAGCACGGCGTGCGGGTCGCCTTCGGGCTGGGCCGCAGCGCCAAGGCGAAGATCTTCCCCTGGATCGTGATCGGCCTGGTCACGTCCCTGGCCCTGATCGTGGTCGCGGTGAAGGCGCAGACCGGCGAGATGATCCTGACGTACCAGCAGCTGCCGAGCACGGCCAGCGTGCTGGTGATGGTGTTCCTCGCCGTGGTCGCGCCCGAGCTGGTCTCGCGGGACCTGCGCAACCAGACGCTGCCGCTGTACTTCTCCCGCCCGCTGGCACGGTCGGACTACGCCCTGGCCAAACTCGCCGCCCTGGCGACGGTGGTCTGGCTGCTGATGGCCGGGCCACAGCTGCTGATGTTCCTCGGTGCGGCGTTCACCGCGCAGGACGCGTCGGGGGTCGCGGCGGAGGCCCGCGGCATGCTCGGCGGCTGGGTGGTGGCCACCTGTTACGCCCTGGTGTTCAGCAGCCTCGCCGTCTTGATCGCCTCGATCGCGAGTCGCCGCGCGTTCGCCGCGGGCGCGATCGTCGTCGTCTTCATGATCACCTCCCCGGTGGTGGGCCTGCTCGCCGCGCTCGGCGAAGGCGGCGCGCTGTCGCAGATCGCGCCGATGTTCAGCCCGTTCTCCCTACCCGAAGGGGTACGCAGCTGGCTGTACGGCACGTCGTTCGAGGTCGGGCCGTACGGGCCGGTGTACGGCCTGGTGACGGTGCTGAGCATCACCGCCTGCACCCTGCTGCTGCTCCTGCGCTATCGGAAGGTTTCCCTGTGAGCGACCTCGACCTGCGCGGGGTGTCCCGCTGGTACGGCAACGTCGTCGCCGTCAACGACGTCACGATGACCCTCGGGCCGGGCGTGACCGGCCTGCTCGGCCCGAACGGGGCCGGCAAGACCACCCTGCTGCACATGATGGCCGGCTTCCTCGCGCCGTCGCGCGGGCAGGTGCTGATCGACGGCGACGCCACCTGGCGCAACCCGGCGATCTACCGCAAGCTCGGCCTGGTCAACGAGCGCGAGGCGGTGTACGGCTTCCTGTCCGGCAAGGAGTTCGTGCGGGCCAGCGCGAAGCTGCACGGGCTGCCCGACGCCGACGCGGCGACCCGGCGCGCGATCGAGCTGGTCGAGATGGCCGACGCGCAGGACCGCCGGATGGACACGTACTCCAAGGGCATGCGCCAGCGGATGCGCGTCGCCGCAGCGCTGGTGCACGACCCGGCGGTGCTGCTGCTCGACGAGCCGTTCAACGGCATGGACCCGCGCCAGCGTATGCACATGATGGAGCTGCTGCACCGGCTCGGCGCGCAGGGCCGCACGGTGCTGTTCAGCTCGCACATCCTGGAGGAGGTCGAGCAGGTCTCCGGCACCGTGCAGGTGATCGTCGCGGGCCGACTGGCCGCGTCGGGCGACTACCGCACCATCCGCCGCCTGATGACGCACCGGCCGCACGTGTTCGCGATCCGGTCCAGCGACGACCGGCGGCTCGCGGTCGCGCTGATGGCGTCCGACTCGGTCGCGGGCGTCACGCTGGGCAAGGACGGCCTGACCGTGCACGCCGGCGACTACGGCACGTTCACCCGGGCCCTGCCGCGCATCGCCCTGGACCAGGGCGTACGGGTGCGCCAGCTCATCCCCTCGGACGAGTCGCTGGAAAGCGTCTTCTCCTACCTGGTCTCGGCATAGGGAGCACCGCGATGAACATGACCATTGCCTGGATCACCGCCCGGGGGCTGCTCGGCCGCCGCCGGTCCTGGCTGCTGCTGCCCATGCCGGTCATCCTGGTCGGCATCACCGCGATCGGCCTGGCCTTCGCGGCCCCGGCGGTCGACCTGGCCGACGGGGTGCTGATCGGGCTCGGGGTGGCCGTGATCCTGCCGCTGGTGTCGCTGATCGTCGGCACCGGCGTGCTCGGCTCGGAGATCGACGACGGCACCGTGGTGCACATCCTGACCAAACCCATCCCACGCAGCCGGATCATCCTGGCCAAACTGGTGGTGGCGTCGCTCGTCAGCGCGGTCACGACCGCGGCGCCGATGTTCGTCGCCGCCACCATGGTCGGCGGGGTGCGGCTGGGTCTGGGGTTCGCGGTGGCGTGCGTGGCCGGGGCGATCGTGTACAGCGCGCTGTTCCTGGCGCTGAGCGTGGTGACCCGGCGGCCGGTGCTGGTCGGCCTGCTCTACGTGGTGATCTGGGAGGGCCTGCTCAGCAACGTGGTGACGGGCACCCGCACGGTGTCCGTGCAGCACTACGTGATCGAGTTCGCCAGCGCGCTGTCCGGCTCGACGCTGTTCCCGAGCACCGTGTCCACGGCGGTGGCCGCGGTGATGACCGTCGTCTTCACCGTGCTGGGCACCTGGTTGGCCACCCAGCGCCTGCGCGCCTTCTCGGTAGCCGGCGAAACCAGCTGACCCCCTCCGAAAGCGAAGGAAGGGCACCTTCACAACGCTATGCGTTGTGAAGGTGCCCTTCCTTCGTATCGCGGTCAGGAGCCGGCGATGTTGACCATCCAGTTGACGCCGAAGCGGTCCTTGAGGGCGCCGAACTCGTCGCCCCACATCTGCTTCTCCAGCGGCACGCCGACGGTGCCGCCCTCGGTCAGCTTCTCCCAGTAGCCGCGCAGCCGGTCGCCGTCGTCGCCGCTGAGGCTGATCGCGATGTTGTCGCCGGGGTGGTAGGCCATGCCGGGCGGGGTGTCCGAGGCCATCAGCGTGTAGCCGGCGTCGGACTCCAGCTGCGCGTGCATGATCTGGTTCGCGTACGGCACGTCCTTGTCGCCGAACTCGCCGAAGGTGCTCACCGTCAGGTTGCCGCCGAGGATGCCCTGGTAGAACTCCATCGCCTCGCGGGCGTTGCCGTTGAAGCTGATATACGGGTTGAGCCTGGACGCCATTCGAATCCTCCTTGATCGTCATGGTTCGCCGGATTGTGCGCAGTCCACGCAGCATCCTCGCAGAAGGGTCGGACAGCACGGCATGACACGACGGAGTGACGGCCGCCCGTAATCCGTGGTTCAACGCCACAACGGATCACATTCATCATCGTCCGTGAATGTCCGGCGCATGAGATCACTCCATCGCCGCACGTTCGTCCTAGGCGGACTCGCGATCGCGGGGACCGCGCTGACCGGCGCGAGCGCGTTCGCCGCCGCCCCGTACCCGTTCAAGCTCGGGGTGGCTTCGGGCGACCCCGAGTCCGACAGCGTCGTGCTGTGGACGCGCCTCGCGCCGACGCCGCTCAACGCCGACGGCCAGGGCGGCATGGCCGACGCCGACGTCGTCGTCGACTGGCAGGTCTCCACCAGCAGCTCGTTCAGCACGCTGGCCGCGTCCGGCTCGGTCACCGCCCGGTACGCCGACGCGCACTCGGTGCACGTGATCGCGGGCGGGCTGGCCGCAGACGCCGACTACTACTACCGTTTCCGGGCGCAGGGCCACCTCTCGCCGGTCGGGCGCACCCGCACCGCGCCCGCGCCGACCACGTTCGGCCGTGACCTGGTGATGGCGTTCGCGTCGTGCTCGAACTGGCAGGCCGGCTACTTCACCGCGTACCGCCGCCTGGCCGAGGACAACCCCGGCCTGGTGCTGCACCTGGGCGACTACATCTACGAGGGCGGCGCGACCGCGGGTTCGGTGCGCGAGCACGTCGGCGCCGAGATCGTGTCGCTGGCCGACTACCGCCGCCGGTACGCGCTCTACAAGTCCGACCCCGACCTGCAGGCCGCGCACGCCGCCGCGCCCTGGCTGGTGGTGCCCGACGACCACGAGGTCGAGAACAACTACGCCACCAACGTGCGCGCCGACAGCTCACCGGCGCTGACCGCGGCCCAGTGGATCGCCCGGCGCACCGCGGCATACCAGGCGTACTACGAGAACATGCCGCTGCGCCCGGCCTCGACGCCGAACGGCAACAGCATCCCGCTGTACCGCCGCATCCGCTGGGGCAAGCTGGCCACGTTCCACATGCTCGACACCCGCCAGTTCCGCGACGACCAGGCCTGCGGCGACGGCTGGAAGGTGTGCGCCGACGCCGACCTGCCCGCCCGCAGCCTCACCGGCGCGGCGCAGGAGGCGTGGCTGCTCGACGGCCTCGCCCAGCACCACAGCACCTGGGATGTGCTTGGCCAGCAGGTGTTCTTCGCCCGCCAGTTCGACGCGGCCGGGGCCGCCAGCATGGACTCCTGGGACGGCTACCGCGGCTCGCGGGCCCGTATCCAGCAGGGCTGGCGTGACCGCGCGGTGCGCAACCCGCTGGTGCTCACCGGTGACGTGCACAAGTCCTGGGCCAACGAGCTCAAGGCCGACTACGCCAACCCGAACTCGGCGACCATCGGCACCGAGCTGGTGTGCACGTCGATCAGTTCCGGCGGCGACGGCAGCGCCACCACAACCGTCCCGAACGTGGCCACCAACCCGCACCTGAAGTTCTACTCCGACCGGCGCGGCTACGTGCGCACCACGATCAGCCAGGCGCAGGTCCGCGCCGACTTCCGCGCGGTCGGCGCGGTCACCGAGCACGGGGCCGCGGTGTCCACGCTGCGCTCGTACGTCATCCAGGACGGCCTGCCCGGCCTGCAGCAGGTCTAGGAGAAACACATGAGAGCCCTCACCACCCTGGCCCTGTCCGCGGCGGTGGTCGTGGCCGTCGCCGCGACCCCGGCCGCCGCCTCCCCGGTCCCCGCCGCCCGCGCCCTGGCCGCGCTGACACCCGTCTCCGTCACCTGGACGACCGCGAACAGCACCGCCACCGGCGACCAGGACGTCTCCGCGGTGGCCACGAACCGGTCCGGCCACGTCGCCGTCGTCTGGGAGGACGACCGCGACACCACCGCGCCCGAGGACGCCACGCACTCCGAGATCTACCTGCGCCTGTTCCGCGACGGCGTCGCCGTGTACGAGCTGAAGCTCTCCGCGGGCGGCACCGCCGGCACCACCTGGCGGCACCTGTCCCCCGACGTCGGCCTCGACGACAAGGGCAACGCCGTGGTGGTCTGGGCCGACGACCCGGACGGCAACGGCTTCTACAACATCCCCTACCGGGTCGTCTCCCCCACCGGCACGATCCTGGGCTCCGGCAACGCCAACGCCTCGGCCGCCGGCCAGCAGATCCAGCCCGCCGTGGCCGTCGACCCCGACGGCACGCCGAGCAGCCCGAGCGCGGTCGCGTTCACCGTGGTCTGGGAGGACGTCCAGGACCCGAACCCGGCCACGGTCAAGGCGGCGGGCTTCACCAACGTCACCACCAAGGCGTACGAGGTCACGGCAAGCCAGACCACCGGCGCGCACCACCGCCCCGACGTCGCGGTGTCCGCTGCGGGCGACGCGGTCGTGGTGTGGAACGAGGACGGCGACGGCAACGGCTTCGACAACATCGGCCTGGTCCGGCTCGCCAAAGCCAACGGCGCGGTGACCCTGTCCCGGCGCACCGCCAACGCCACCGGCGACGGCCAGCAGCGTAACGCGTCCGTGGCGGCGAACATGACCGGCGAGTTCACGGTGGCCTGGGAGTCCGACCACACCGGCGTCCCGACCGTCTGGACCCGCTCGTTCACCTCGGCCGGCAACCCCCGCCACGCCGACGTCGAGGTCTCCCCGCAGCCGGGCGCGACCGCGCCCTCGACCGGCATCGACGACCAGGCCAACGTGGTGGTCGCCTGGTCGATCCCGGCGAACACCGGCGACGTATGGGCCCGCGGCTTCAACCCCGACGGCACCACCGCCGCCCGCCTGCCCGCCCAGTTCTACAGCGACCTCACCACCGGCCGCCAGGACCAGCCCGCCGTCGCCGTCTCCCCCTGGGGCGAGATCGCCCTGACCTTCACCGACGACAACGACGGCAACCAGTTCGACCAGATCCGCCTCGGCCTCGGCGCCGCCAACTCGGACTGGTAACCACCCCCACCCGGGGTGATCATGAACCTATGGCACGGCTCGGCGGCGTGTCGGCGGCATAACCTCATGATCACCTCGGGTGTCGGTCTCCGCGCGGCGCAGCACCAGCACCGCCGGGATCACGGCGAGGATCGCGGCCTGGGTCCAGAACAGGGCGTCCAGGAGCAGCTTCACCGGGTCGAGGTGCAGGGGCAGACGTTCGGGCGTGGCCGCGATCTCCTCGATCTCGTCCAGGGTGGACGCGTCGGCCCCGCTGTTCAGCCACGACCAGGGATAACCGAGGCCGCGGCGGTAGCCGAACATGCAGCAGACGTCCTCGCGTACCACCAGCAGGCCTGCCAGCAGACCGCAGATCGCCAGCACCGCCACCCCGGCCCAGACGATCGGGCCGGGGCGCAGGTCGGCGAGCCCGAGCCAGGCCAGCACCGCGCCGGCGCACCCGAGCACCATGCCGAAGACCGTGTAGTAGCCGATGCCGACGTGCGTCACCAGGGCCAGCAGGCCGACCGCCGCGCTGGCCACCCCCGCGCACAGGAACACGGCCATCCGCAGCCCGGATATCTGCATGCCCCGAGTCTGCCATGGATGGCGCGGGACGCTCCCGGCCCTCGACGCCGCTAGTCTTGCCCGCGTGACGACGTGACCGTGTGGAGGGCCCGTGGACCAGCAGGTACTGCAAAGCCTCGCCGGCAATCCCGCGGCGCCGGAGGACGTGCTGGTACGGCTATGCCACGATCGCCACCTGGCCGGCATGGTGGGCGTGCGCGAGGGCGAACTGCCCGACGCCGTCGTCGACGCGATCGCCGACCACCACGACCCGGCGCTGATCACGTCACTGAGCCGTCGCGACAACGTGTCCGCGGCCATGGCTCACCGGCTCGCGGAGCATCCGGTCGCCGCCATACGGCAGGCCTGGCTCGGCGCACCGCGGCGACAACTCGTCGACGACCGCTACCTCACGATCGTCGAACTGGAGCGACTGCTCGGCATCACCCGATCCGCATCGGCCGCCCACCCGGACCCGGTGGTCCGTGCCGTCGCCGCGCGCTGTTGGTTCGACCCGCCCGCTGACGTGCACCGCGCGCTGCTCAGCGACCGTGATCCGACGGTGCGCACCGCGGCCGTCTCGCCCCGGCACCCCCAGGTGCCCGTGGACCTGCAACCGGAGTTCCTGCGCGACCCGGTCACTCGGCCGGTCCTCGCCCGTTATGCGGAACTCACCGCCGAGCAGTCGCTGGCCCTGGCACAGGACCCGGACCCCGAGGTCCGCGGCGGCCTGGCGCACCATCCGGCACTGCCGCCCGCGACCCGCGAAGTGCTCTTCACGGATCCCGACGAGCTGGTCCAGGTGACGATCCTCCAGCATCCGTCGCTGACCGAGGAGGAACGCACCCGGCGGTACGACGTCTGCAAGGCAGCCGCCGCCGCAGGCGACGAGGTGGCCGAGATGGTGGTCGAGTTCTTCGATCTCTTCGGCCCGGACTGGCTGCGCGCCGCCCCGCTGGAACGCCGACTGGCCTATCTGGACTCACCCTTCGCCGCGTTCCGGGAGGTGGTGGCGTGGTCGCGGGACCTGCCGCCGGAGGCGTACGCCCGGCTCGACGCCGACCCCGTGCACCGGGTCCGGTCAGCCTCGGCGAAACGGCCCGACGCCCCGCCTGCGCTGCTGGAGTGGATGCTGCGCGAGCGCGGGGACAGTCGCAAGTCGCGGTGGCGGTGGTCCGACCACCCGAACTTCCCCACCGAGGTCCTGCACACCTACGCCGGCCACCCTGACGAGCGGGTACGCAGCTACGCGCCGCGCGACCCCGAGCTGCCTCCGGAGGTCCTGGCCCGGCTCGCCACCGACGCGAGCGCGGTCGTACGGCATGCCGTCGCGGCCGACCCCGGGTCACCCGCCGAGGTCATCGCCGCTCTGCTCATGGATCCCGAACCGTCCGTCGCCGCGCAGGCCGCCGCCAATCCGCGCCTGCCGGTGACGTCGATGCGCAGCCTGCTGGACCGGGCCGGCCTTCCGTGATCGTTCGACTTGCCAGGCAGGTGTGCGTATCTTGACCGCCCGTACGCCCGGTTGCCTGGCAAGTCCGGCGATCATGGGCCGCGCGGCGGCCCGGTGCGGCCGAGTGGCCGTCGGTGGAGGTCGTGGCGGCGGAAGGTAGGGTCCGGCGGTGATCAACGTCGTCGCCGTCGACCTCGACGGCACCCTGCTGCGCTCCGACCACACCGTCTCGGCCCGTACGGTCACCGCCCTGGCCCGCGCCGCGCAGGCCGGCGCGCGCATCGTGATCGGCACCGCCCGGCCGCCCCGCGAGGTCCACGAGGTCGCCGCGGCGGCGGGTATCGCCGGAGTGGCCGTGTGCTCGAACGGCGCGGTCGTGTACGACCTGGCCAGCGGCCAGGTCACCATCACCGGCCCGCTGCCCCTGACGCTGGCGGAGCGGGTCGCCGACGTGCTCACCCCGGCGCTGGACGGCATCGCGTTCGCGGTGGAGACCGGGCACCGGGCGCTGACCGGCCCCGGCTTCGACCACGTGAGCCGCCGCAGCATCGTCCGGGTGCCCGTGCGCACCCGGGCCGAGCTGTGGACCGAGGCCGAGAGCTGCGTGAAGCTGCTGGCCTGGTCACCGGCTCCGGTCACCGACGAGCTGCTGAACCGGCTGCAGGCGCTCGTGCCGGAGGTGGCGGTCACCTACTCCGGCGGCAAGGGCATGCTGGAGATCAGCGCCGCCACCGTGTCCAAGGCGGACACCCTGGCCCGCCTCTGCGCGACCTGGGGCGTCGACGCCGCGCAGGTGATCGCGTTCGGGGACATGCCCAACGACGTTCCCGTGCTGCGCTGGGCCGGGATCGGGGTCGCCGTCGCCAACGCCCACCCGCAGGCGCTGGCCGGGGCCGACCGGGTCACCGCGAGCAACGACGAGGACGGCGTGGCCGCGGTCCTGGAGGAGCTGTTCCCCGCCGGCGACGGTGTCGTACCCGCCCGTTAGCGTCGCCCGCGACACGACGGTCGGCTGTGGAGTGTGCTTATGTTTCGGCAGGGCGATGTGCTGGTGGTCCCGATCGCGCGGGAGGAGCTGCCGCCGGATCTGATGCCCGCGCCACGCGACCGGCGCAACCGCATGGTGCTGGCGCTGGGCGAGGCGACCGGGCACGCGCACGTGATCACCGGCGAGCGGGTGGCGATGCTGTGCCCGCCCGACGACCCGGGCCGGCTGTTCCTGCTGATCGAGGGCTACGGCCGCCTGGTGCACGAGGAGCACGGGCCGATCGCGCTGGCCGCGGGCGCCTACCGGGTGGTCCGGCAGCGCGAGTACTTCCCCGGCGCGATCCGCCCGGTCGCGGACTGAGCGCGGCGGGAACACGGCGATGACGACGAGCAGCGAGATCACGAGCACGAGCACCGGCGAGCAGCGGCCGAACCGCCGCGAGGCGCGCAGGAACGAGGACATGTCGCTGGCCGCGCGGGCGGAGCGGTGGATGGCGACCGGTCTGAGCACCGAACCGGCCGACCGGGCGGGTGCTGAGGCGGGCGTGCGCATCGCGTACACCCTGGCGGGCCTGCCCGTGCCACGGCGGATGCTGTGGCTGGGCTCGCCCGCGGCGGGCGCGACGGCGGTGGCGATGCTGCGCACCGGCCTGGCGGGCGACCCGCGGGTCCGCGAGGCGCTCGCCGCGCAGGGTGTCCGGCCGGGCGAACTCCAGCTCGGCCGCAGCGTGCGGCCCCGGGTGCGCACGCGCCCCTGGGCGCAGGCCCGGACCGCGCTCACCGACCGGCTCGGCGCGGTGGGCTTCGCCAGGCACTGGGCCGCCACCGCCCGCCGTCCCTGGCAGCAGCTCGTCGACCAGCTCGCCGCGCCGCTGCGGACCCGGCTGGCCGAGCAGTTCGCGGAGCAGAGCGGCGAGTTCGCGCAGGCCCGGCAGGACGCGCTGCTCGACGTGATCCACGGCCAGCACGACGCGGCCTGGCTGGGCGCGTTCGACAGCCACCCCGACGTCGACGGCCTGGCCCGGGTGGCCTGCAGCGCGGGCTGGTGGTGGGCGTTCGAGCACGTCGCGATCCTCACCGAGCGCCCGCGGGAGGTGCACCGGGACAACCTGGGCCGGCTGCACCACGGCGACGGCCCGGCACTGTCCTACCCGGACGGCTTCGGCCTGCACGCGTGGAGCGGCATGCCGATCCCGGCCGAGATCGCCGCGGAGCTGCCGACGCTGACCGTCGCGCGCATCCGCGGCGAGGGCAACGCCGAGATGCGCCGGGTCATGCTGGAGCACTTCGGCTTCGACCGCTACCTGCGCGAGTCCGGGGCGGCCAAGACGCAGTCCGACGAGTGCGGCACGCTGTGGCGGGTCACGCTGCCCGGTGACGAGCCGCTGGTGATGGTCGAGGTGCTGAACTCCAGCCCCGAGCCCGACGGCAGCTTCCGGACGTACTTCCTGCGGGTGCCGCCGTCGACCCGCACCGCACGCGAGGGCGTGGCATGGACGTTCGGCCTCACACCCGAGGAGTACTCGCCCCTGCAGCAGACGTGAGCAGCGCGTTCGGCACGCCCCAGGTCGGCGGCGGCCCGGCGGGGATCCGCTCGGGCACGCCGCCGGCGAAGACCTGGTGCAGGCCGAGCCGTTTGAGGTGCACGTACCCGATGTGGCAGTCGCAGGTGGCCTTGCCGCAGGCGCGGGGCCGCAGCGCGGCGCGGTAGCTGCCGTCGTAGAGGTTGCCGAGCGGCTCGGGCAGGAAGTGGCAGCGCCGCACGGTGCCGTCGCCGAGCACCGACAGCGAGGTCTCGCCCGCGCCGCACTCGTGCCCGGCCGAGGCGTGCGGGCGCACGCTGTATCCGAACAGCGGGTCGATCGCCGTCCACGCCGCTTCGGCGTCTGCGTCGTAGGTGTGCCCGTCGGCGGCGTTGATCCACAGGTAGGTCGACACCGGCAGTTCGGCCCGCATGGCGACCGCCTCCGCGTGGTGCTCCGGCAGGCCCACCATGCCGACCGAGTGCCGGATCCCGTGCCCGCGCAGCGTCGCGCACGCGGCCAGGAACCGCTCCCGGCGCACCTGCCCCGGGTGGTAGGTCGCCCACAGCGCGAGCCGGGCCGGGTCGGCGTCGGCGACCCAGCCCAGCCGCCCGGCCAGGTTCGTCTGGATGGCGACCTTCTCGACGTGCGGCAGGTGCGACAGCCGCACCAGCGCGTCGCGGTACCAGGACCGGGTCAGCCCCTCGCCCCACGGCGTGAACAGCACCGACAGCGTGTCCCCGGCGGGGTTCTCGGTGACCCAGTCGGCGAAGCGGGTCAGCGCGGCCCGGTCCTCGGCCAGCTGCGCCCGGCTGTCGCGCCGCTTCGCGAACGGGCAGTACGGGCAGTCGAAGTTGCAGCTCGCGAGCGGCCCCCGGTAGAGCAGCAGCAGGTTCACCGCAGCACCGCCCGCGACATCGCCGCCCGCACCGGCCCCGACACCAGCCACGGCCCGATCGCGTCGCCGTGCGCCAGGCCCTCGTCGGTCAGCACCAGGCGGTCTCCCTCGCCGACCGCCCAGCCGCGTTCGACCAGCTCCGCCAGATGAGGAAAGTCGTCATCCATCTTGGACCCGAACCGGTCCGCGTAGCCCGCGAGGTCGACGCCCTCGGCGCGCAGCAGCGACTTCACCAGCCAGCGCAGCCGCTGCTCGCCGCCGTCGAGCGCGAACCCGAACTCGGCGTAGGCGAAGTCTTCGGCGGGCCGGGACAGGTAGTCGTCGATGATGGCGCGGACCTCGCGCACGCTGACCGCGTAGTCGAACGAGTAGTGCAGGTCGGCGGTGTAGGAGCGCGCCCCGCAGCCGATGCCGACCATGCCGTCGTCCTGGCAGCAGTAGTCCGCCCCATCGGGGTCGGGCACGTCGGCGCGGCGGAACTGGCGCATCGACAGCTGCCGGTAATCGGCCTCCCGCAACAGGTCACGGCCTTGCCGGTAAAGGTCGAGGCGCTGGCTGTCCCAGCGCGCATCGCGATCCGGCGCGGCGGCAAGGTCGGACGGCAGCGGCCCGTCGCCCCGGCGGCCGAGGCCGGTCAGCGGGCGCACGTACAGCGGGTAGAGGTAGATCTCCTCGGGTCGCCAGGCCAGGGCCTCGCGTAGCGAGTAGGTCCAGGTGTCGCGGGTCTGGCCGGGGATGCCGTAGATGAGGTCGACGTTGAGCAGCGGGAACGCCGCGTCGCGCAGCGCGGTCAGGGCTCGGTCGACGTCGGCCCGGCGCTGCGGTCGCCCGGCGGCGTGCGCCTCGTTGTCGAGGAAGCTCTGCACGCCCATGCTGACCCGGTGTGTGCCGTGCGCGGCCAGCACCGCCAGCCGGTCGGGGGTCGCCGTCGCGGGCGAGGTCTCCACGGACAGCTGTGCCGCGACGGGGTCCAGGCCGAGCACGCCGGTGGTGATCGCGAACAGCTCGGTCAGCTCGTCGGCGGTCAGATGGGTCGGGGTGCCGCCGCCGATCGCGGCACGGGCGTACCGGGCCGGGCCCAGCGCCGCCGCGACCTGCTCGGCCTGCACCCGCAACTGCCGCAGGTACGCGCCGACCTGCTCGGCGGGCGGCTGCGCACGGGTGAACAGGTTGCAGAACCCGCACCGCATCTCGCAGAACGGGATGTGCAGGTACAGGAACAGATTGTCGCGGTCCTGCCCCGCCCACACGTCGCGCAGGTGCGGACGCGGACGCAGCGGCCGGTACGCCGTCTTGTGCGGGTACGCGTACAGGTAGCCCTGGTAGGGCGAGCCGTCGAGCACCGTCACCACTCCCCCGGCACCAGCGTGAACTCGGCGTACGGCACCGTCCACACCACGTCGTGCCCGACCCGGTGCCCCTGGTGGCCGTCCTCGCCGTACGCGGTCCCGTGGTCGGCGCACAGCACCACGAAGCACGGCCGCCCGCGCGAGGTGAGCAGCGCGAACAGGCGCGGCAGCACGGTGTCCACATAGCGCAGCGCGGCCGCGTGGCTGTCCCGCCCATCCTCGGCCGCCCCGGGCAGGTAGTGCCGGTTGGGCTGGTGCAGCGCGGAGATGTTGAGGAAGGTGAACAGCGGCCGGGCCGCGGGCACGGCCGCGCTGCTGACGGCGAGCTGGTCGAGCTGGTGGCGCAGCGAGTCCGGTTCGGTCACCCCGAACTCGGGCCGCCAGTGGTCCTCGGCGAACAGCCCCGGCAGCACGCTGCCGAGCGGCGAGCGCCGGTTGAAGAAGCCGACCCCACCCAGGCACAGCGTGTGGTACCCGGCCCGACCCAGCCCGGTGACGACGTCGGGGGCGTCGAACACCCAGGTGCCGTCGGCGGTGGTCTCGCTGCCGGGAAACCGGGCCGCGAACAGCCGCTCATGCCGCCCCGGCGTCACCGGCGTCGGCAGGAACCCCGCGAAGAACGCATGGTGCGCGGCATAGGTGAAGCTCGCCGGCGTGTGCCGCGCCTCCCACCGCCCGTCCGGCAGCACCCGCGCCACGTGCGGTGTGCGCCCAGCCGCGGCCTCCTCCGCCGCCACGTCATACCGCAACGTGTCGAGCGTTACCAACGCGATGTCGTACGTCCCCACCAGGGACGCCATGTCCACGCTCACGCCGCGACGCCGGCTCGCTCGCTCGCCAGCAGCGCGGCGACCTCGGCGTCGTAGGTGTCACGGCCGTCGACCAGGAGGCCGGGGAGCAGGTCGCCGAAGGCGTTGACCTCGGCGACGGCATGCGAGCGCCAGCCCGCCGCGAACATCAGGTCGACGCCGGTGTGCAGGCTGCCGGGAAAGCAGGCGGCGACGGCCCGGCAGGTGGCCAGGCCTTCAGCGTAGTGCCGGCCGGCGGCGGCGCGCAGCGCGCAGAGGTCGCCGCGTACGCCGCCGAGGTGCAGGTTCGTCATCGGGGAGCGGCTGCCGCGGACCACGACGTGCGACGGCTCGCCGCCGACGGTGACCACGCGCAGGTCGACGACGCGGCCGTCGAGCCCGGCCTTGGGCAGCCAGCGCTGCACCTGCAGGCCGTCGGGGGCCAGCTGGTCGACGATCGCGGCGACGTCGCGCTCGTCGCGGTAGTGCCGCACCCGCAGCGAGTTGAACAGCCGCCCGCCGGACAGCTCGACCGAGGTCGTGGCCAGGATGCGGCCGCCGCTGCCGAGCTGCAGCGCGATGACGCCGGAGGCCGACGAGCCGTGGCACGGTTTGACGAACACCCGCCGCCAGCCGGCCTCGTCCAGCCAGGACCGCAGTTGCGCCCAGCCGGACGGGGAGCCGGGCAGCGCCGGTGGCACGGGGATGCGCGCCGCGAGCAGCCGGGCGTGGCAGGCCGCTTTGTCGAACATGGTCAGGATCTCGGCGGGGTCGGCCAGCAGGCGGGCGTCGGACTCGCGGGCGGCGTCGGCGATGCGGGCCAGGCCGCGGGCGAGTCCGGCGTACCAGGCGCGGCCGCCCACGATCTCGCCGTGCGCGGCCGGGCTCGCGGCGCCCCGCAGCAGCCGGTCCACCTCGGCGTCCTCGCCCGGCGACTCGATGCGCACGGCGGTGCCGGGGGCCAGCCGCAGCGGGGCTCCGCTGAGCACGTCGTGCCAGGCGAGCAGGTCGGGTTCGGGCAGCCCGGCCCGGACGGCGGCCGCGGCGAACAGGCCGACGCGGCGGTGCCCGGGGTTGCCGACGACGGTGAGGCGCACTACTCGGACACCGCGATGTAGCGGTCGTCGCGGCCGGCGTCGCTGCCTTCGGACACGTCCAGGGTGACCCCGGCCTCGCCGAGTTCGGCGGTCAGGCGTTCGAGGACCGCCGCACCGATGAAGTGGTGGTGCAGGTCGAGTTTGTCCAGGTGGGTGAGCGGCTGCCCGGCCAGCAGCGCGGCCGCGCCGGTGTCGCTGAGCATGCCGAGCGACAGGTCCAGCTTGCGCAGGCGGGCGACGACCGGTGCCCCGGCCAGCGCCACCGCGACGAGGTCGGCGATCTCGGCGTCGCGCAGGGCGAGCGAGGTCAGCGCGGGCAGCCGGGTGCCGGCCAGGATCGGGGCCAGGTCGTCGACGTCGGCGTCGCCGCCGTAGTTGTCGGTGCCGAGCCACAGCTCCAGGTGGGTCAGCGCGGGCAGGTCGCACTCGGCGACGGCGCGCACCACGTCGGCGGGCAGGCCGCCGGACTCGATGGTGAACTCGCGCAGCCCGGTGTGCCGCACGGGCTTGAGGCCCAGGCCGGTCGCGCCGCGCACGGTCAGCATCTCCAGTTTCGGCAGCGCCTCCAGCAGCGGGGTGATGTCGGCCTGCTGGATCCAGGAGATCTCGCACTCGTCGAACGTGATCTCGCCGAGGAACAGCGCCCGCAGCCGGGTGAACCGCGGCAGCGTCGCGGCGAGCAGGCCGATCGGCGGGGCGGTGTCGTACGCGCCGCCCCAGTTGCCGATGACCAGCGCGGTGACCTGGTTGGCCCAGTCCTGCGCCGCGAGGGCTTCGAGCCGCTCCTCGAACTGACCGGTGTGGTCGTAGTCCGGGTCCTCCAGCCGCCACGCGCTGCCGGCGCGGGAAGCCTTGCCCAGGTCGGCGGGGTATTCCGCGACGGGCAGTCCGGCGAACGTCGTGATGTGGGAGCCGATCGTCATGCGCTGCCTCCGCCGGGCCGCATCGGTGCTGGGACGACGGACACTAACACCCGCCGCCGACGCTCCCGCCGAGCGTGGCATCCTCATTCATTGCATTAGATAGTTAAGTTTACTAAACTCCAGGCGTTCCACTCGGAGCGAGCCGCTTCCTCGTCCGAACCCGCACCAGATCGGGCTGCCGCGTGCCCTCGGCCACCGCCTGCCATCAGGCCGCGCCGGGGAGGGGCGCACCTGCCTGTCCGGTCAGTCGACGTGCCGTGACGTCAGATTGCCACGGCACCGGACACCGAAGGGATCCCCATGTCCGACACCCCCAAGACCTGGCGGGGCCGCTGGGCCGCCGCCGCGGCCGCCCTGGTCGTCGCGGCCGCCGGCGTCGCCGTCGCGCTGGCCCCGGCCACGACGGCCCAGGCGGTCGTGCTGCCCAACGGCTTCAAGAGCGTGGGCTACATGCCCTCGTGGGCCGGCAACGTCAACACCGTGCAGTACGGCAAGCTGACGCACATCAACTACGCGTTCATCCTGCCCAACTCCAACGGCAGCCTGCAGGGCCTGGACAACCCGTCCAAGCTGTCCTCGCTGGTCTCGCTCGGCCACGCGAACAACGTCAAGGTCTCCATCGCCGTCGGCGGCTGGAACGACGGCAACGACCAGGCCTTCGAGGACCTGGCCGCCAACGCCACGGCCCGCACCGCGTTCGTCAACAACCTGGTGAACCTCGTCAACCAGTACAACCTCGACGGCGTCGACATCGACTGGGAGTACCCGGACACCACCGCCGAGAGCAACAACTTCACGGCGCTGATGAGCCAGCTCAGCACCGCCATGCACACGCGCGGCAAGCTGCTCACCGCCGCCGTGGTGTCCGAGGGCAGCACCGCCAACTTCGTGCAGCCCGCGGTCTTCAGCGCGGTCGACTGGCTGAACATCATGGCGTACGACGGCGGCAGCCCGCACGCCAACTACAACTGGTCGATCAACGCGGTCAACTCCTGGAAGTCCCGCGGCCTGCCCGCGAGCAAGGCCGTGCTGGGCGTTCCGTTCTACAGCCGCCCGACGTACTACACGTACAGCCAGCTCGTGGCGATGGACCCGGCCAACGCCAACCGCGACTGCACCACGGTCAGCGGCGTGCAGCAGTGCTACAACGGCCTGCCCACCATCCGCAGCAAGACCACGTGGGCCAAGGCCAACGCCGGCGGCATCATGAACTGGGAGCTGTCCCAGGACACCACCGGCTCGACCTCGCTGGTCAGCGCGATCTACGAGGTCGCCATCGGCGGCACCACCCCGCCGTCGTCGCCGCCCCCGGGCGGCCGCACCGGCCGCATCGTCGGCCAGGCCTCCGGCAAGTGCGTCGACGTCGCCGCCGCCAGCACCGCCAACGGAGCCGCCATCCAGCTCTACACCTGCAACGGCACCAACGCGCAGACCTGGACCATCGGCACCGACGGCACCGTCCGCGCCCTCGGCAAGTGCATGGACATCACCGCCGGCTCCACCGCCAACGGCGCCCTGATCCAGCTCTACGACTGCAACGGCAGCGGTGCCCAAGTCTGGCAACCCCAGTCCAACGGCAACCTCCGCAACCCCCAGTCCGCCAAGTGCCTCGACGCCAAGGACCTGGGCACCGCCGACGGCACCCGCCTCCAAATCTGGACCTGCGCCACCTCCGGCAACCAGATCTGGACCCTCCCCTAACGCGTTGATCATGAACTTATGGCACGGCTCGACGGCGTGTCCTTGACACAACTTCATGATCAACGCAGGAAAGCGGCGGGCCCACACCGGATGACGGTGCGGGCCCGCCGCCGGTGCGGGGTCAGCGCCAGCCGTGGACCGGGTCGTAGCCGAGGATGCGGCGGGCCTTGTCGATGGAGAGCAGGGTCTCGTTGCCGGAGACCGGGCGCTGCCAGGGCAGGTCGGGGAAGACCTCGGCGGCCAGGTCGACGGTCTCGCGGTGCATCACGGTGTCGGCGTTGGCGATGATGAAGACCTCCAGGCCAGGCTGGGGGTACTCCAGCGCCCGGCGCACCGCCTGCGCACCGTCGCGGCAGTCGATGTACGACCACAGGTTCCACATCCGCGCCCGCGCGTCGTCCTGCCACGACGCGAAGTTCGCGTAGTCACCCGGCTCCATCACATTCGAGAAGCGCAGCCCGATCATCTTCAGGTCCGGGTCCCACCGGCAGAACTGCGCCGCCATCTGCTCGTCGAGGTGCTTGGCCAGGGAGTACGCCGTCTCCGGCCGCCCCGCGTACTCCTCGTCGACCGGCAGGTACGGCGGCGGGGTGTCGAACGGCAGCCCGAGCACCGTCTCACTCGACGCCCACACGATGTTGCGCACACCCGCCGCCCGCGCCGCCGCGAACACGTTGTAGCTGACCGTGATGTTGTTGGCGAACGTCGCCGCGTTGCCGGTCACCCCCGGCCCGGGGATCGCCGCCAGATGCACCACCGCGTCCACCTTCGCGTACCGGCTGTCGATCGCGCTGAACGCCTCCACCGCCTGGCCGTAGTCGGTGAAATCGATCCGGGTGTACGGGCACAGCTGCTCGCGAGGCGGTGCCACGTCGAGGTTCACCACCTCGTACCCGTTGTCGAGCAGGTCGCGCACCACTGCCCGGCCCAGCTTGCCGCTGCCGCCCGTCACTGCCACCAATGCCATCGTCCACACCTCTCCCGAAGATCCGCTGACAAGGTATCCCGCCCGCACATGGGAGCGCCCGCCCCGGCGGCACATCCGGAGCGGGCGCGGCACTGGATACGGGAAGGTCAGTGACCGTGCCCGTGGCCCTTGCCCCACGGGCCGGTGATCGCGACGACCAGCCCGTCGGCCTGGATGCCGGCGAACAGGATCCGGCCGTCCTGGCTGAACGTCGGGCCGGTGAACTCGCTGTCGCTGATCTCGTTGCGGGCCAGCGGGTAGGTGACGCCCTTGTCGCTGACGCCGACCAGGTGCGACAGGCCCTCGCCGTCCTCGGCGAGGATGATGCCGCCGTACGGAGAGACGGTGATGTTGTCCGGGCCGTCGTAGTGGCCCTCCGCCTTCGGGTCCGGGTTCACCCCGAAGATGGTCTTGAGCTCGATCGTCTCGCGCTTCGGGTCGTAGAACCAGACCTGGCCGTCGTGCTCGTGCACGCTGCCGTCGGTGATCCGGGCGTAGCTGGAGACGAAGTACACGCCGCCGTCGCCGTACCACTGGCCTTCGAGCTTGCGAGCGCGGGTGACCTGGTCGTTGGTGAACTGCTTGCGCACCGAGACCGTCGCGGCCAGCCGGTCCGGCACGTCCACCCAGCTCACCTTGTACTTCGTGCCGGGCTCGGTGGCCGCGGACAGGTCGGTGATGTGCAGCCCGTCGAGGGTGGCCTTCAGCGCCTGCAGGCGGCCGGCGGTGTCGCCGCCCTCGCTGAGGGCGAGCTTGCGCAGCGCGCCGTCGCGGCCCTTGAAGCCCTTTGGCGGCACCCAGCGGAAGTAGAGCCCGTTGGGGCCGCTGGCGTCCTCGGTCAGGTAGATCTCGTCGGTCTTCGGGTCGACGGCGACGGCCTCGTGCGAGTACCTGCCGAGGAACTTCAGGGGCACCGGGTCGAGGTTGGCCTCGGCATCGAACGGGTCGACCTCGAACACCCAGCCGTGGTCCTGCTGGAACTGCCCGCCCTTGCGCTGCTCGGTCTCCTCGCAGGTCAGCCAGGTGCCCCAGGGGGTGATGCCGCCGGCGCAGTTGTTGTGCGTGCCGGCCAGGCTGACGTACTGGCGGACCCGGTTGCCGTGGTGGTCGACCTCGATGTTGGTGGTGCCGCCGCCCGCGCCCGGGTCGAACGTGAAGCCGGGCCGGGTCGGCACCCGGAACGGCTCGTCGCCGCCGACCTCGTGGTTGTTGACCAGGGTGAAGCCGCGGCGGGTGCCGAAGCAGGCGGTGCCGTCGGGGTCGCTCGGGGTCGGCTCGCCGGTCGACAGGAGGGTCTTGCCGGCCTCGGCGACGATCCGGTAGGAGAAGCCCTTCGGCAGGGCGAGGATGCCGGCCGGGTCGGGGATCAGCGGGCCGTAGCCGGCGACGGCCGGGTGGGCGTACGCGGGTCCGGCGATCGCCTGCGCGCTGCCGGCGAACGCGATGCCGAGGCCGCCGAGGGTGGCGGTGCGCAGCAGGTTACGGCGGGAGAGAGGGGTGTGCACGGATAGCTGCCTTTCGATGGGCCTTCATGTCTACCCGTGACATGCAAGCCCTCGACCGGGAACAGCCCGCGCGCACCGCGCCAAGATCAGGAGAACAGCAGGCAAACAATGCCTACGCGACCGCCTTCTGCCTGCTCAGCCAGCGGTTACGTCCCTGCCCAGCACCGCCGCGGCGATCTCGCACACCGCCACCAGCCGCCAGGTGATCTGGTCGGCGCGCCGCCAGTCCAGGCTGGTGACGTCGGGCAGGTTCCAGCCCAGCGCGGTGGCCTTGTCGGTGAGCCCGTCGGCGTAGCAGGCCAGCTCCAGCAGGGGCGGCCGGCGCTCGGGGTCGAGCGCGTCGCCGACGCTCGCCGTCGCCTGGTCGAGGATGGCGAGCACGCCCGGGTCGGCCGCGGCGGCGGCGCGGCCGGCGTCGCCGACGACGCGGGCGTAACGCGCCAGCACCTGGCGGGCTTGCTCGGGGCTGGTGGGGCCACTGTCCATGCCGCGAGATTAGGGCAGCATCGGGGTCTTGAATGCGGCCTGACGTCCGTTATGACCGAACAGAGGACAACGCTGCCCGACCGGCTCCACCCGCCGGAGGGACAGCCGGGTCGACACCGGCCGATGGGCGCGACCGGAAAGGTCGCGCCCATCGCGGCGGTCAGCCCCGCCGGGGCGCCGGACGTTGCGCGGAGTCCGGCAGCGGCTGCGTCTGGTCGCTGTCGAAGCCCGGCACCAGCGGCTCCGGGTACTCGTCCGGCTCGGCCGGAGCCTGGTACAGGTTCGGGTCGGCCGGGCTCTGCACGACCGGGCTCGGGGCGGCCGAGCCGGCCCGCTGCGACGGGTACACCGTGCCGGTGGACCGGTCCGCGAGCACCTGGGTCGCGTCGGCCTGCCCGGCGGCGTAGGCGCGGGCGTGCTCGGCGACCCGGGTCGACTCCTGCCCGGCCCGGTCGAGCCAGGTGTCCCAGCGCGCCTGCATCGGGCGGACCAGACCGCCGCCGACGCCCACGATCAGGATGCCGGCGACGGTCGCCAGCACCGCGATCAGGATCGGCATGGTCACCGTGGTGGCGACGCCGATCTGGTTGAGCGCCGCGATCACGCCCAGGCCGATGATGAACGCCCACGCGGTCGTGGCCAGGAAGCGGCCGTACGACAGCCCGCCCAGCGCGCCCGTCACCAGGTCCCGGACCCAGGAGGCGATGGCCGCGGCCACCACCGCGATGACGATCGCGACGAACGCCTTGGGCAGCCACGACACCACGGCGTTGATCAGGTCGGAGACCGGGTTCGGCCCCCAGATGCCGAACGCGAGCTGCAGCGTGAACAGCAGCACCGCGTAGTACGCCAGCCGCGCGACCAGGTCGGACGGGTCGACGCCGCCGCGGGCCAGGGCCGCGGTCACCCCGCCGCGGGCGGCGAGCTGGTCGAACCGGACCCGTTCGAGGCCCTTGTCGGCGAGCAAACGGATGCCTCGCGCGACGAGCCAGCCGACGAGCAGGATCGCCACGAAGGCCAGCGCCTTGGGCAGGAACAGCGCGACCGAGCGCAGCGCGTCGGTCAGCACCTCTCCGAAGTCCATGGGCTTCTCCTTTCCAGCGGAGACGAGGGGTGTCAGCCGGCCCATGCCCCGCCGTCGGCACCGGGAAACGGCGAACCGGGCGCGGGTGGCCCGATCGGGTGATCCGGGATCTATCAACATCAACGGATACCGGGGTTGGCATCCTTGCCGGAGCGATTCGTCGACTGACCGGCCGCCGGGCCGGACGCTGGATTAAGCACCCGGCGGCAGGGTAGAACTCGTGCGTGTCTCGGGATACCTGGATCATCATCGGCATCGCCGTCGCGATCGTCGGCATCATCACGCTGATCGGCGCGATCAAACTGGGCAGGCGCCTGTTCGTCACCAAGCGGATGCTCGGTGAGCTGGGCACGGGCGGCAAGGTCGCCTTCTGGGGCGCCCTGATCTACACGATCCTGCCCGTCGACCTGCTCCCCGACCCGATCTACCTCGACGACATGGGGGTGCTCGCGCTGGCCCTCATGTATCTCACCAACCTGCTGCGCAAGCGCAACGGCGGCAAACTGCTGCCGGGACCGCGCAGCAAGCCGTCCAGCAAGCACGACACCCCGCGATAGGGGTCACCCCTTCACGGTGTGGCGACCGGGTTCCTGAACACCAGCCGCCACACCGTGCGACCGGGCCGGGTGTAGTACGAGAACTCGTCGCAGACCTCGCCCGTGATGTACAGCCCCCAGCCGCCGGCCGCCGTAGGCCGCGCGGCCGGCTGCTCCGGGGCGGTCCGGCGGAACGTGCCGCCGTCGGTGAGCTCGATGACGACCGCGCCGCCGTCGGCCCACACCCGCACCACGCCGCCGCCCGCGGTGTGCCGCAACGTGTTGGTGACCAGTTCGCTCACCGCGAGCTTCAGCCCGGGCACCCGCCCGGCGGCGAGCCCGGACGCGTGGGCGTGCGCACCGGCGAACTCCCGGACCGCCGCGAGGTCGTCTGCGGTGGTGAACGAGATCGCGGCCGCACCCGACGGCGGCTGGGCGAACGGTCTGACTACCTGGCGCAAGTCTCCTCCGCGGCCCGGGATGATGTGCGATGTGCGTGCCGTGCGGGCGGCCTTCCCTCCGAACGCGGTCCTGCGACGCTGACGCGAAGAGTGCCACAGCCTGAACCGGCGTGGTATTCCCGCTCTCCTGTTCTCGGGTGGCGGTCCCACCGGCCACCTGGCCACTGACTGCCCCGCCGGGTGGCCGCCGAAACCACCGATCGAGATCGGCTCCGACACCAGGGACCAGCCATCGGCGAACCCGCATGGTTGGGCCGCGCCGGTTCGGGTACATGGCCGTGGCACGCGGCCATCGGCGGCCGCGTGCCACGGCTTCGCGGAGCGGTTCGCTCACCCGGCGCGGCCGAACAGACTGGTGAACGGTGAAGGATGACCATGGCGCTGAAAGCAGAGCAGAGCGAGCGACTTTGCAGGTTGCTCTCGGAGCGGTCGGAGCAGATCTCCAAGCGCTGGGCGGAGGTCGCGGCCGCGCCGCTGAAGGGCCGCCTGACCGTCGCCGAGTCGGGCCGCCAGACGGCCGAACTGCTGACCCAGCTGCAGAAGTCGCTCAGCGAAGGCGTGATCGACCTCGCCGATGCGAAGACCGCGGAACTGCGTGCGGTGCTCACCGAGCTGTCGCGCAGCCGCGCGCGCCAGGGCTTCACCGCCACCGAGACCGCCACCAGCGTTTTCGCCCTCAAGACCGCGCTGTACGAGGCGGGCGGTGTCGAGGCGGCCGGCGAGACCGCGCTGCGGGACTACGTGGCCTGGTCGGAGCTCGTCGACGAGCTGGGGCTGTTCACCTTCGAGGCATACTCCCGCGCCCGCGAGCACATCATCACCGAGCAGAGCGAGCAGCTGCTGGAGTTGTCCACGCCGGTCGTGAAGCTCTGGGAGGGCATCGTCGCCGTCCCGCTGGTGGGCACCCTGGACTCCGCGCGTGCCCAGGTCGTCATGGAGCGGCTGCTGCAGGCGCTGGTCGACACCGGTTCGCCGTACGCGATCATCGACATCACCGGCGTGCCGGCGGTGGACACGCAGGTCGCGCAGCACATCCTCAAGACGGTCATGGCGGCCCGGCTGATGGGCGCGGAGTGCGTCATCTCCGGCATCCGCCCGCAGATCGCGCAGACCATCGTGACGCTGGGCATCGAGTTCGGCGACATCGCCACCAAGGCGACCCTGGCCGACGCGCTGCGCCACGCCGTCCGGCGCGGCGGCGCCGAGCTGCGGGCCGCCAAGCGGGAGGCGTGATGGAACGGGTGCCGATCCTCAAAATCGGTGCGGTCCTGCTGGTCTCGATCCAGGTCGACATGCAGGACCAGATGGCGCTGCAGCTGCAGGAGGACCTCGGCCAGCGCATCGTCGACACCGGCGCCAAGGGTGTGGTCATCGACATCACCGGCCTGGACATCGTCGACTCGTTCGTCGGGCGCACCCTGTCGACGATCGCGTCGATCTCGCGGGTCCTCGACGCCGAGACGATCGTCGTCGGCATGCGCCCGGCCGTCGCGATCACGCTGGTGGAGCTGGGGCTGTCGCTGAACGGCATCCGCACCGCGCTCAACGTCGAGCGCGGCCTGGAGCTGCTGGCCGCCGGAGCCGACCCGGATCCGATCGACGACCTGGACCTCCTCGGCGAACCCGAGACGACCTCGCCGTGACGGGCAGCGCAGGAGCCGACCTCCAGGTGCAGGCCATCGGCAACGACGAGGACGTCGTCCGGGTGCGCCAGCTGGTCCGCACCGTCGCGGTCGCGGCGAAGCTGTCGCTGGTCGACCAGACGAAGGTGGTCACCGCGGCCAGCGAACTGGCCCGCAACACCCTCGTGTACGGCGGCGGCGGCCAGGCCGAGGTCTCCACCGTCGACAACGGCAAGCGGCGCGGGGTGCGGGTCGTGTTCAGCGACTCCGGACCGGGCATCGCCGACCTCGACCTCGCGCTGACCGACGGCTACACCAGCGGCGGCGGCCTCGGGCTGGGACTCAGCGGCGCGCGCCGGCTCGTCGACGAGTTCGAGCTGGAGACCGCGGTCGGCGCCGGGACCACCGTGGCGGTGGTCAAGTGGGCGCGCTGAACTCGCCGACGCCGACGGCGTCCTGGTTCCGGCTGGACGAGGCGAGCGCCGTGGGCGCGGTCCGCCGGTTCGCCGTGGACCTGGCCGGCGCGGTGGACCTCGGCGAGCGCAAGCGCGCGGACCTCGCCATCATCGCCACCGAGCTGGCCTCCAACCTGGTCAAGCACGCCGACGACGGGACGCTGCTGGTCCGCCCGATCCGGCACGACGACAGCGTCGGCGTCGAGATCGTCAGCATCGACTCGGCGCCGGGCATGGCTGACCTGGCCGCCATGTACGAGGACGGCCGCTCCACGACCGGCACCCTCGGCATCGGGCTGGGCGCGGTGGCCAGGCTCGCGGACCGGATGGAGGGCCACTCGACGCCGGGACGGGGCTCGATCCTCACCGTCCAGCTGTGGCGCGCGGCGGTCCCGCCGCCGGCCTGGGCCGACGGGCTGACCCGACCGCTGACCGGCGAGACCGTCAGCGGCGACTGCCACGCCGTGCGGACCATCGGCGAACGGCGGCAGGTCATGGTGTGCGACGGGCTCGGCCACGGCCCGCTCGCCGCCGCCGCGGCGCAGGCCGCGTACCACCTGTTCCACACCGCGCCCGACGCGCCGCCCGCGGTGGTCGTCGAACGGCTGCACCGGGGCATGTCCCACACCCGCGGGGCCGCCTTGACCATCGCGGAGATCGACTCCGGCGCCGGGGTCGTGCGCACCTGCGGCATGGGCAACGTCACGGCGACGGTCCTCACCGGCGACGCGCGGCGCAGCATGGTGTCCATGCCCGGCATCGTCGGCCACGGCAAGGCCGCCGTCAGGGAGTTCGAGCACCCGTTCGGCCCGGAGTCGCTGCTGGTCATGCACACCGACGGGGTCAGCGAAAAGTGGCGGCTGACCGCCGACCCGGGACTGATCACCCGGCCGCCGCTGCTGATCGCCGCCGCGATCCTGCGGGACGCGGGCGTACGCCGCGACGACGCCTGCGTGCTGGCCGCCAGGATCCGGCCATGACCGACGCCCTCCTGCTGCAGCTGGTCCTACGCCGTGAACAGGACGTGTTCGCCATCCGGCAGCGCGGGCGCGAGGCCGCGGCGGCCCTCGGGCTCGAACACCAGGACCAGATCCGGATCGCCACCGCCCTCAGCGACATCAGCCGCCAGCTGCTGGCCGGGCCGAGCCCCGTGGAGGTCGCCTTCCGGGTCCACGGCCGGCCCCCGCACCTGCGCATCGACCTCGCCGTCGCGGGCCCGGTGAACCGGGATGCGCTGCGACCGGCCGGCCGCCTGGTCGATGTTTTGCAAGTCAGCGAACGTGGGCAGGAGACAGTCATCATGCTGTCACGCCGTCTGCCCGCACCGGACCAGCTCACCGCCGAACAGGTCGAGCAGGCCCGGCGTGAACTCGCAGCATCGGCCGTGGCCGGCCCGCTCGACGAACTGGCGTCCCAGAACGAGCATCTGATGGCGGCGCTGGAGGAGGCCCGCGAGCAGCAGGACCGGCTCAGGGCGCTCAACGACGAGCTGGAGGAGACCAACCGCGGCGTGATGGCTCTCTACCTGCAGCTCAGCTCCGAGCTGGAGGAGACCAACCGCGGCGTGGTGGCGCTGTACGCCGAGCTGGACGAGAAGTCCGGGCAGCTGCGCGCCGCCAGCGAGGCCAAGACGCGCTTTCTGGCCAACGTCAGCCACGAGCTGCGCGCTCCGGTCACGGCGATCATCGGGCTGATCCGGCTGCTGTCCGATCCGGACTCCGACCCGCTGACCGACGCGCAGGCGGAACAGATGTCGCTGATGCGCGGCTCGGCCTCCGACCTGCTGTCATTGGTCAACGACCTGCTCGACCTGGCCAAGGCCGAGTCCGGGCACCTGGAGCCGGTGTGGGGCCAGGTCGACCTCAGCGGCCTGTTCAAGCAGCTGCGCGGCACCGTCAAGGCGGTCCTGACCAGTCCCGACGTCGAGCTGGTGGTGGAAGTCCCCGACGGCACGTGGATCGAGTCGGACGAGGCGCTGCTGTCGCAGGTGCTGCGCAACCTGCTGCACAACGCGGTGAAGTTCACCGAGCGCGGCTCGGTGACCATGCGGGCCGCCTGCGACGGCGGCCACTGCACGATCACCGTCGCCGACACCGGGGTCGGCATCCCCGCCGCCCAGCACGAGCGCATCTTCGAGGAGTTCGTGCAGCTGCCCGGTCGGCACAAGGTGCACGGCACGGGACTCGGGCTGCCGTACGCCCGCCGGCTCACCGGCATCCTCGGCGGGCAGATGCACCTGGACAGCGAGCCCGGCCGGGGAAGCACCTTCACCGTCACGTTTCCGGTCGCGAGGGCCTCATGAGCAACCCTGGCGAGACCACCATCCTGGTGGTCGACGACCGCGCCCCCAAGCGCTACCTGCTCAAGAGCTGGCTCACCCGGGCCGGCTTCGCGGTCGCCGAGGCCGTCGACGGCCAGGACGCCCTCGACAAGCTCCGGCAGCGTCCGTTCGACCTGGTCGTGCTCGACGTCAAACTGCCCGACATGAGCGGACTCGACGTCTGCCGGCGGATCAAGGCGGACCCGGCCACCTCCAGCACCCCTGTCGTGCACGTCTCCGCGCATGCGGTCGACGCCGCCGACCGGACCCTGGGCCTGGTCGGCGGCGCAGACGCCTACCTCGTCGAACCGATCGACCCGCACGAGCTGGTCGCCACGGCGCAGGCCGTGCTGCGCTACTACCAGGCACGTCGCAAGGCCGAACAGCTCGCCGACGGCCTGGCCGGGCTCGCCGAGACGACGCTCGCGGTCACCACGGCGCGTGACTTCACCGAGCTGCTGACCCGGGCCGCCGCCGGGGCCGTCCGGCTGTTCGGCACCGCCGCGGCGGTCGCCACGGAGACCGACGCGGGCTGGACCCTGGCGCAGGCCACCGTGTCCGGGGACCTCACCGTCACCGGCTGGGAACCGCCCGGCGAGGACGTGCCGGTCGGCTCGCACCGGCTCACCGGTGACGCCACCCGATGGCAGCTGCCCGCCGACTGGCCCGACCCCGGCGAGGTCACTCTCACCACGGCCCGGTTCCGCGCCGCGCGGCCGTCGCTCTACCTGTTCACCGGCGTGCTCGGCGACGAGGATCAGACCCAGCTGCTGACCCAGCTCACCCAGGCGCTGGGCGCGGCGGCCGAGGCCCAGCGGGCACAGGACCAGGACCACCGGATCGCGGTCACCCTGCAGCGCAGCCTGCTCCCCCGCCACCTGCCCACCGTGCCCGGGATCGGTCTCGCCGTGCGTTACGAGCCGGCCAGCCCGCAGGCCGAGATCGGCGGCGACTTCTACGAGCTGTCCGCCCTCGGCGATCGGCTGCTCATCGCCATCGGCGACGTCGTCGGGCACTCCCTGCACGCCGCGACCGTGATGGCCGAGATCCGCCACGCCCTGCGCGCGTACGCCGTCGAGGGCCACTGCCCCGGCCGCATCGTCGCCCTGATCGACGAGCTGATGGTCCGGCTGCTCCCGGGCGAGATGGCGACCCTGTGCCTGCTGTTCCTCGACCCCCGGACCGGCCGGGCCAGCCTGGCCAACGCCGGCCACCTGCCGCCGCTGCTCGTCGTCGACGGCCAGGTCACCGAGGTGTGGCAGCGCGCCCCGCTGCTGGGCGTCAACCACCCCCGGCCCGACGATCTGGAGTTCACCATCCCGGAAGGCGGCACGCTGCTGCTGTACACCGACGGCCTCGTCGAGCGCCGCGACATCACGATCCGTGGCGGCATCGCCGACCTCGGCCGCCTCGCCGCGCCCGTGGACGCCGATCTCGACCGCTACTGCGACCGGCTGCTCCGGCAGCTGACCAACCCACCGCACGCCGACGACGTCGCCGTTGTCGCCGTCCGGCGTCTGTGATTGGCTGCCCCCATGGATCGTGCAAGCAACACGCCGCAGGCCACACACGAGGTGGAGGCCCTGCCGGACCGGATCCGGATGGTCCTGGCCGGCGAGTTCGACCTGGCGAACGAGCAGGCTCTGACGAGCTGGCTCGTCGACACGATCGAGGCGAACCCCGGCCGCCCGCTGGAGGTCGACATGCACGACGTCGGCTTCATCGACTCCAGCGGCATCCGGGTGCTGCTGCACGCGCACGCCACGGCGCAGCGGCACGGCGGGTCCTTCCGGATCACCCGCGCGTCCGGCGCGGTCCGCGAGGTGTTGGAGATCGTCGCCGTGTACGAGCACCTGACCGGCGGCGATTGACCCGGCCTCAGGCCGCGTACGCGGTCAGCGCCGGGTGGCTGTCGGGCAGCCCGTACCAGCGCAGCAGCTCGGTGACCTCGTCGGGCTCGGCGACCAGCGCGTCCGGGTGGCGGACCAGGTGGTCGACGAGCCAGCGCTGGGCGGCGGTGAGGTCGGCGTACCGCAGCGGGCTGCTCCGCCCGTCGTCCCCGAACGCCAGGTAGAAGGCCTCGCCGAGGCGTTGCGCCCACGGCCCGTGTGCTCGCCGGGTCGCCTCCGACCGGACCAGCGCCGCCCTGGCCTCAGCCGCTCCGGGATCGCCGAGGTGTTCCAGCAGCCGCACCGACCACTCGGCCCGGGTCAGCCCCCACGGCGCGAGCACCGGCTCGTCCAAGCCGAGCCCGCCGCCCGCCCGCGCGCGCAGCTCGGCCCGCGGCTCCTCGGGCACGGTCGCGCCCGCGGTGAGCGTCCACGCGACCGCGGCCGCCCAGCGGACCTCCGGGTCCTCGTCGTGCGCCAGGCTCGCGATCACCGCCGATTCGGCCACCGGACCGCGCGCGGCCAGCCCGGCCGCGAGCAGCGCGGTCACCCGCAGGTCACGCCGCCAACGGAGTTGTCCGGCCACGGCCAGCAGCGGCGCGACGGTGTCACCCGCCGCCTCCGGGAACCAGGCCAGCAGGTAGGCCGCCACCTCGATGACGTCGCCGTCGCTGTCGTCGAGCAGCCGCAGGATGCGGGGCAGCTCGGCCCGGACCGCGTCGTACACCCGCAGCTCGTCGACCTCTCCTGGGGCCGCCGGCGGGTCACCGGCCGCGTGGCCGCTCCACTCGCTGTAGAGCAGGTGCCAGGACTCGTCGACGGCATCCGGCGAGGGCCGCAGCCGCTCGATCGGGAAACCCGTCAGCAGGTACGGGTGGTCGGAGCCGATCGCCATCGCGGTGAGCAGGTCGACGATCGCGGCCCGGTCGAAGGTGAGCGGGTCGGCGGCCAGGTCGGCGAGGAACGGCACCGTGTAGACGTCGGCCTGGTAGCGCCTGCCCTCGTGCAGCAGGCTGCTCCACAGCTCGTCGCGGGCGTCGCCGCGGGCCTCGGGGTCCTCGGCGCGCAGCGCGGTGATGAAGGCGGGGATCTCCTCGGCCGTGCCGAAGGCGTGCGTCAGCCCGCCCCAGCCGACGGTGTCGAGCTTTTCCAGCATCCTTCGATGATGCCCACTATCCCCGACATCAATCGGCCAATTTGTGCGACCGAAGGCCTCGACGCAGGCGGCGATCATCCCTCCGGGACCGGGCGGCGGCCGCAAGTTTGCGATCATGGAAGCATGACCGTCAGCACCAGGCTCGTGACCATCGACGACGCAGCCGCCGTGAGCGCGCTCTACCAGGCGAACATGGAGTTCCTCCTGCCGTTCGAACCGGTGCGGCCCGAGGGCTGGTTCGGCCCCGAAGGCCAGCGTGAGGTGCTCGCGAGCGCGCTCGACCGCCACGCGCGCGGCGAGTGCGTCCCGCACGTGATCCTGCTAGACGGCCGCGTCGTCGGCCGGATCACGCTCAACGACATCGTGCGGGGCCCGTTCCTGAACAGCCACCTCGGTTACTGGGTGAGCCAGGACGTCAACGGCCGGGGTGTCGCCTCGGCGGCGGTGGCGCGTTTGATCGAGGTGGCGTTCCAGGAGCAGGGCCTGCACCGCATCCAGGCCGGCACGCTGAAGGACAACCTCGCCTCGCAGAAGGTGCTGGAGCGCAACGGTTTCGTGCGCTTCGGCCTGGCCGAGAAGTACATCCAGATCGCCGGCGTGTGGCAGGACCACATCCTGTTCCAGCGGCTGGCCCACGACCGGCCCTGAAACATCCAGAAGTTTCGAAACTTATTGATATGTACCACGTCCTGGATGGACGCTGCACGCCGGGTTCACCGTCACCCGCGCGGACCACGACAACGCCACCAACGGCAACCGGGAGGGCGGGCCCCCGTTCGGGCCCGATGGAAACAGCGTTTCCATAATGCGGCATCGCCGGTGGCGGTACAAGCGGGACAACGGTTGATTGACGCTCTCGCGCGGCCGCCACAGACTCGCCTTGCCATGCCGACCGTCCGTGCGGGAGCGCCACCATGCCGGTCCACCTCAAACATGCCGTGAAGCCGCCGACCGGCACGGTCGACCCCGAGGTCGCCGCGACCGTCGCCGCTGTCATCGCCGACGTGCGCGCCCGAGGCGACGACGCGGTACGCGTTTACTCCCGCCGCTTCGACGGCTGGGAACCCGACCGGTTCCGCCTCGACCCCGACCAGGTCGACGCGATCGTGCGCACCGTGCCCGACCAGGTCCTCGACGACATCCGCACGGTGCAGGGCAACGTGCGCACGTTCGCCGAGCACCAGCGCGCGTCGCTGCGCGACTTCGAGGTGGAGACCGCACCCGGCGTGCTGCTCGGCCAGCGCAGCATCCCGGTGTCCGCGGCCGGGGCCTACATCCCCGGCGGCCGGTATCCGCTGGTCGCGTCCGCGCACATGACCATCGTGACGGCGAAGGTCGCCGGGGTGGACCGGGTCGCCGCGTGCACGCCGCCGATCCGCGGGCAGGTGCCCGCGGCCACCGTCGCCGCGATGCACCTGGCCGGCGCGGACGAGATCTACCTGCTCGGCGGGGTGCAGGCGGTGGCCGCGCTGGCGCTGGGCACAGACACCATCGGCCGCGTGGACCTGCTCGCCGGACCCGGCAACGCCTACGTCGCCGAGGCCAAGCGGCAGCTGTTCGGCGAGGTCGGCATCGACCTGCTCGCCGGGCCGACCGAGATCCTGATCGTCGCCGACGACGCCGCCGACCCGTTCGTCGTCGCGGTGGACCTGCTCAGCCAGGCCGAACACGGCCCCGACTCGCCCGCGGTGCTCATCACGACCTCGGACGCGCTCGCCCGCGAGGTGATCGGGCACGTCGAGCGCATCCTCACCGACATGCCGACGCGCGACTTCGCGGGTCCGGCCTGGCGCGACCACGGGCAGGTGATCGTCGTCGGCGACCTCGCCGAGGCGTACGCGCTGGCCGACGACTTCGCCAGCGAGCACGTGCAGATCCTGACCCGGCGGCCCCGCGAGGCGCTCGACCGGATGCGCCACTACGGCGCGCTGTTCCTCGGCGAGGGCACCTGCGTCTCGTACGGCGACAAGGTCATCGGCACCAACCACACACTGCCCACCCGGGGCGGCGCTCGCTACACCGGCGGGCTGTGGGTCGGCCGCTACCTCAAGACGGTGACCTATCAGGAGGTCGTCGATCCGGCCGCGAGCGCCGAACTCGGCCGGCTGTGCGGCCGGGCCAGCCGCGTCGAGCTGTTCGAGGGCCACGCGCGCTCCGGCGACGTGCGCGCCGCGAAGTACGCCGGCGACCCGCTGCCGTGGTCGCCCGCGCAGGCCGCCGCGTGAGCGCCGACCGGGTCGCCGGGCGCACGGCGCTGGTGACGGGGGCGGGCAACGGCCTCGGCCGGGCGATCGCGCACGCGCTGTCGGCCGCCGGGGCGCGGGTGGTGCTGACCGGGCGCACCCGGGCCACTCTCGACGCCGTCGCGGAGGAGCTGGCCTCGGCCGCCGCCGGGGTGCGGGTCGCGGTCTGCGACACGTCGTCGCCGGAGTCCGTCGCGGCGCTGCGCGCCGAACTGTCCGACGAGGACGTGTCCATCCTGGTCAACAACGCCGGCATCGCCGGGCCGGTGGACGCGCTCGTCGACGTCGAGCCCGCCGACTGGGACGAGGTCTTCGCCGTCAACGTGCGCGGGGTGTACCTGATGTGCCGGGCGTTCCTGCCCGCGATGACCGCCGCCGGGCGGGGCGACGTCATCAACGTCGCGTCCGTGAGCGGCAAGCGGCCACTGGCGCGGCGCACGCCGTACACCGCGTCGAAGATGGCGGTGCTGGGGCTCACCGTGACCCTGGCGCACGAGGTCGGCACGCTCGGCGTCGCCGTCAACAGCCTGTCCCCCGGACCGGTCGCAGGCCCGCGTATGACCCGCAACTTCCGCCTCGAAGCGCAGCGCACCGGCGTCACCGAGGCCGAGGCCGAGCAGGCCTTCGTCTCACGGGCCGCGTTGCAGCGCATGGTGACCGAGGAGGAGGTCGGCGCGGCGGCCGTCGCCATGCTGCGCATGCCGGGCCTGACCGGCGCGGACATCGACCTGTCGGCAGGCATGATCGCGCGCTGAGCCCCGCCGTCGCTCGCCGGTGGTCGCCCGGTGCCGATACAGTCCCATCGCCGCCGGACGAGCGCTCGTCGTCGCGCGGTGAAAGGAGCCGTCGATGACCGACCCGACGACCGAGGGATACACCGTCACCAGCGCCGAGATCAACGGCATGGTGCGCAACCTCTGCGCGTACGCGCTGAGCGAGCCCGACCCGCTGCAGCGTTACGCCGACCTCACCCACCAGCAGGTCCTGTTCGAGGGCATCGTCGCGGCGCTCCAGCGCGAACGCGGCCGCGCCCTGGCCGACCTCGCCGTCTCCGGCATGCCACTCGACGAGGCGGCCAAGAAGACCAACCTGGCGACCGTGCCGAAGGTGCGCAAGCTGATCACCCTGGCCGGGGAGACCGAACGGGTCAGGGCCGCCGCGGCCGCGGCCAAGCCGGCCAAGTCCAAGCAGCCGAAGAGCACCCCCGCAGCCGAACCGGTCGCGCCACCGGAGCCGCCGCCCGCCGCGCCCGGCAAGCGCATCATGACGGCCGAGGAGTGGGCCGCCCTGGGCCTGCCCGCCGCGGGACCGCTCCCCACCGGCCGGCCCAAGAAGCGCCGCCGGACCGCCGCGTAGCCCTGAAGTTGCGCGCCTGGCGGCGCGGCCGGGTCGTCACGGTGGTGGTATCGCGTCACGGGAGGCTCTGAAATGCGCCGCCTGACCGGGCGGGCGATCTGGCCCACGATGGAGGCTTGACATCATCCCCGTCCTAAAGGACGGGGATTCCCTTGGTCGCCCTCGGGGTTTCCTGTTTCGCCGACGACTGCCCCGTCCGAGAGGTTCCTCGTTGAGGTCTTACATCGTCTCCGCAGGCTGTCACCGCCAGTCCGGCGGCCAGGATGTTGCGTGCAGCGTTGACATCGCGGTCGTGGACGGCCCCGCACGGGCACGTCCACTCCCGCACGCGCAGCGGCATCTTCTGCGCGAGTGCACCGCAGGCCGAGCACAGGCGGGTCGAGGGGAACCAGCGGTCCACCACGATCAGGTCCCGGCCGTACCAGGCGGCCTTGTACTCCAGCATGGTGCGAAACTGCCGCCACGCCGCATCACTGATCGCACGCGCGAGACGGTGGTTCTTGACCATGTTCGCCACGGCCAGGTCCTCGATCACGATCGCTTGAGTCTCGCGAACGAGCCGAGTCGTCAGTTGGTGCAGGTGGTCGCGCCGCCGGTCGGCGATCCGGGCATGGATACGAGCGACCTTGACCCGGGCCTTGGTCCGGTTGGCCGAGCCTTTCTGCTTGCGGGCCAGGCCGCGCTGGGCGCGGGCCAGCCGCTGCCGGTCGGCGCGTTCATGCCTCGGGTTGGTGATCTTCTCGCCGGTGGACAAAGTGAGCAGACTGTCCAGCCCGGCGTCGATCCCGACCATTCCCGTGGCCGGGGTCTGGGTGATGACGTCGTCGCAGAGCAGGGACACGAACCAGCGTCCGGCCCGATCGCACGACACGGTCACCGTCGACGGCGACGCACCGTCAGGCAGCGGCCGCGACCACACGATGTCCAGGGGCTCGGCCATCTTGGCCAGGGTCAGCGTGCCATCACGCCACCGGAACGCGCTGGCCGTGTACTCGGCCGAGTGCCGCGAGCGCTTCCTGGACTTGAACGTGGGGTGCTTGGCGCGTCTGGCCCAGAAGTTGATGTACGCGTTCTGCAGGTGCCGCAACGCCTGCTGCAACGGCACACAGGACACCTCGTTGAGGAAAGCCAGGTCGTCGGTCCTCTTCCACCCGGTCAGCAGGGCCGAGGTCGCGTTGTAGTTGATCCGCTCCTGCCGCCGGGTCCAGGCCTCGGTGCGGGCTTGCAAGGCCATGTTGTAGACCAGCCGGATGCACCCGAACGTCCGCAACAGCTGCGCAGCCTGCTCGCCGGTCGGGTAGAAGCGGTACTTGAACGCGCGCTTCACCACCCTGGCCACGGCCAGAATCCTAACAGGATGGCCACTGATCTTCGTACTGGCGTACGAGTGGACACCAGTCCGTCTCGGCGGCGGATCGGCTGTTCTTGTCCTGCTCCGCAGGAGTTCCGTTTACTCTCGGGCCTGAAGGCCGCAGTATCAGCGGAAGGAATCTGATGACCGATGAGGCCGACACGACCGTCGACGAGCCTGTCGCGCCGCGGCCGGTGCGGCGGGAGTCCTCCGGCAGGTTCGCTCTCGCGCTGGTCGGGGCGTTCCTGGCCGGGTCCTGCCTGACCGGGTGCGTCGGCGCGGCCCTGGTCGCGGCCGCTCACCACGTACGCCATGAACGGATGGAGGACCGCTGGCACCACGACCGCGACCGGTGGCACGATCGCCCCGAGTGGTGGGACCGCGACCGGCAGTTCCCCCCGCCACCGGCTCCGGTCCCGCCGGTGGTGCCGACCAGGCCGCCGGCCGCACCGCCCGCCAGCCCGGCTCCGCCGCCCGCCGCGCCGACGCCGACCCCGTCCCGCACCTGAACCGGAGCTAGATCGGGTAGTGCGCTACCTGGCATCGATATGAGACAGTGCCGGGCATGCAGAACATCACCTCCAAGGCGCTCATCGCGCTGTCGATCGTGTACGGCGCCACCATCGCGATTCTCGCGATCTCCGGCGCGGACTTCGTGGGCAAGTTCGCCGCCATCGGCGGTATCACCATCGGCGTGCTCTGGGCACTGCGCGCAGTGCTGGGTTCCAAGACGAACGGATAGCCGGTGACGGCCCTCCGGTGGCAGGAGAGGAGGCCCGCCACCGGACGACCGCCCGGGTTCAGACCCGGGAGCTGTAGCTGATGAAGTACTCCGGGGTCACCGGAGCGCCCGCGGCGGTCCAGCAGATGACGTTGCGGACGATCACGACGGTGCCGGAGATCAGCCAGATGTTCTGCAGGTTGCAGTAGCTCGCGCCACTGCGGTAACCGGTGACCTGCACGTGTCCCTCCCGGAAACCGACCTTGTGGAACTCGTTGTACTGCAGCCCGGGGCCCGCCGGGGTCGAGACGACGACCGAGCCGACCGAGCTGTAGGTGGACGGGCCGGGGAACCCGTTGCTCCACAGGTAGGCGAAGTACTTAGGCGGGTTGAACGCCCCGTAGACCGAGCGTTCGCGGTGGTACGTCAGGTCGAACCAGCTGTCGGCGGGCGCGCCGGTGTGGTCGTAGCAGCGCACGACGACGTCCAGCCCGGCCCCGCCGGGGATCCAGTTGTCGACCTTGCAGCGGCGCGGGCTGTTCGGGTGCTGCGCGGTCACCTGCAGGTTGCCGTCCTGCACCCCGGTGCTGACGCCGGGCAGCCAGACCTTGTAGACGCCGGTGCCGATGCCGCCGTGGGTGACCGTGTTGACCCCGCCGACCGGGTTGTACGACGTGTTGGTGCCGCCGGTGGACTTGCCCTGCACGTAGGCGTACGTGCCGGGGCCGGCCAGCAGGCCGGAGCTGGTCGAGTACATGACCGTGAACGCCGACCAGTCGGGACTGATCACCGCCCCGGTGTACTTGTAGCACTGCACCTCGACGATCTGGTCGGCTCCGGAGGCGTAGTAGTTCCAGACCTGGCACCAGCGCGGATCACCGGCGACGGCGGTGACGTGGGCGACGCCGTTGGCCGAGGCGATGCTCGGGAACTTCACCCGGTATCGGCCGACGACCAGCGGACTGACCGTGCTGTTGGGGATGTTGTCGCTCTTCCACTGCCGGGTCGGGTCCATCAGGTAGCCGGCGGGCGGGACCGGGTTGTCCATGAACGCGAACGCCCAGCGGTCGGGTGTGGCGGCGTGCGCGGCCGGGGCCTGCGCGACGGCCGTGACACCGATCGCCGCGACGGCGGTGAGCAGCGCCACGAGGGTGCGACGGAGTTTCACGGGATACCTCCGACGAGGTGGGATAGGGTGCCGTCAATCTAATGCTCGCCTCGCCCGCTTTCGATGCAGCGACGTTGATCTGCCAGCACAGTCGTCCGGGCCGCACGGTTGACATCGGTCGATGGTCGTACGACTCTTGGGAGCGCTTCCAATCACCACTTCCGAAAGGAGGTCCGACGATGAGAAAGAGCCGCATCGCCCTGCTGGCGTGCACGCTGGCAGCGGTCACCCTCACCGTCCCGACCCCGGCGAGCGCCGAGCCCGCCGTGACCGTGACCGTCAACGCCCGCGCCGGCCTGGAATCCGCCGGCGACGCCGCCATCGGCGTCAACCACGCCGTCTGGGACTCGCAGCTGGGCACCGACGCCGTCGCCGACCTGATGAAGAACGCCGGCGTGCAGACCATGCGCTACCCCGGCGGGTCCTACTCCGACATCTACCACTGGGAGACCCACACCGCGCCCGGCGGCTACGTCGCCCCCGACACCGACTTCGACACCTTCATGGGCGGTGTTCAACGGGCCGGCGCGCAGGCCATGGTGATCGCCAACTACGGCACCGGCACGCCGGAGGAGGCCGCCGGCTGGGTGCGCTACGCCAACATCGAGAAGAGCTACGGCGTGAAGTACTGGGAGATCGGCAACGAGCTGTACGGCAACGGCCACTACGGCGCGAACTGGGAGGCCGACGACCACGCCGACAAGAGCCCGGCCGGCTACGCCACGGTCGCCAAGCAGTACGCCGAGGCGATGAAGGCCGTCGACCCCACCATCAAGATCGGCATCGTGCTGACCACGCCCGGCAACTGGCCCGACGGCATCGTCGGCTCCGGTGACGCCGGGACCTGGAACCAGGTCGTGCTCTCCATCGCGGGCCCGTCCGTCGACTTCGCGATCCTGCACTGGTATCCGGGCGGCTCCTCGTCGGCCGAGGCGCTGTCCAAGACCGCGCAGGTGACCGACGCGGTGTGGCTGGCCCGGCGGCAGATCGACCGGTACGCGGGCAAGAACCTCGGCATCGCGCTCACCGAGATCAACACCGGGTACGGCCAGAACACCCAGCCCGGTGCGCTGTTCGCCGCCGACGCCTACGCGAGCCTGATCGCGGCGGGCGTGTTCAACATCGACTGGTGGAACGTGCACAACGGCATCGGCACCGTGTCCACGGTGGGCGGCCACACCGACTACGGCGACTTCGGCCTGCTCTCCAGCGGCACCTGCACCGCCGACGGCAGCGTCTGCGAGCCCGCGCTGAACACCCCGTTCGCGCCGTACTTCGGGCTGGCCATGACCTCACGCTTCGTCAAGGCGGGCGACCAGCTGATCCGCGCGGGCGCGTCCGACCCGGCGATCAGGGCGCATGCCGCCCGCCGCGCCAACGGCGACCTCGCGGTGCTGCTCGTCAACACCGACGAGGCCGCGAGCAAGCAGGTCAGCCTGAACTACGCCGGATACTCCCCCGCCGCGACCGCCCAGGTGCACACCTTCGGCAACGGCGACACCGCCATCACGACCGGCACCGGCAGCGCCACCTCGGTGACGCTCGCGCCGAACTCGCTCACGACGCTGGTCCTGCGCCCGGCGGCGGCGAGCACCCGCCCGGCGACGCCCGGTCGCCCGGTCGCGTCCGCCGTCACGGCCACCAGCAGCACGCTCACCTGGCCGGCCGGGGCCGCCGGGCTCAAGTACGAGATCCACCGGCAGCTCGGCACGATCAGCGAGCAGTGGGGCGAGACCACGGGGACCACATTCACCGTGCACAACCTCACCCCGGGCACCCGCTACACGGCCAACATCATCGCGCGGGACGGCTCCGGCCGGGTCTCCTGGGCGTCGCCGCCGGTGACGTTCCAGACCGGCACGCCCACGGCCGCGCCGTGTGCGGTCACGCTGACCGACGCGAGCAACTGGGGCAACGGTTACGTCGGCAGCATCGACATCACGAACACCGGCGCCAACCCGGTGGACACGTGGACCCTGGCGTTCAGCTGGCCGACCGCCTGGCAGCAGCTCGGCAGCGGCTGGAACGGCACCTGGACGCAGACCGGGTCGTCGGTCACCGTGTCCAACGCCGACTTCAACAAGGTCATCGCGCCGGGGGCCACGGTGAACGTCGGCTACGTCGGCAACTACCAGGGCCCCAACATCCTCCCCCCACTGTTCAAACTCAACGGCAACCTCTGCACCACCCGCTGATGCAAGGAAGGGCACCTTCTTAACGGATTACGTAGAGGAAGGGCACCTTGTTAACACGCACCGTCCGGTCGGCCCTGTGTATGGCCGGCCGGACGGGTCCCCGGCAGCGGCGGCGATCTCGATCACTGTCAGTGGTGGTGCATAGAGTCGCCGGTGTGGAGATCCTGAGTTTCGAACACCCCGATCAGTGGGAGGCATGGCTGGCCGAGCACCACGGCAGCCCCGACGGCGCGTGGCTGAAGGTCCGCAAGAAGAACTCGCGGCAGCCCGCGATCAGCGTGGCCGAGGCAGCCGACGTGGCCCACTGCTACGGCTGGATCGACAGCGTCCGCAAGTCCCTCGACGCCGACCACTTCCTGCAGCGCTACTCCCGCCGCCGGCCCAAGGGCTCGTGGTCGCGGGTCAACGTGCAGCGCGTGGAAGCGCTCATGGCGCAGGAGCGCATGCGCGCGCCGGGCCTGGCCGAGGTCGAGGCGGCCAAGGCCGACGGGCGCTGGGACGCCGCATACGTCAAGCAGAGCGAAGCGACCGTGCCCCCGGACCTCGCCTCGGCACTGGCCGCGAACGCAGCCGCAGGCGACTTCTTCGCGCAGCTCGGCAAGACCGACCAGTACCTGGTGATGCTTCCGCTGCTGAAGGCCGTGAACCCCGAGACCCGTGCGGCCCGTCTCGGCAAGGCGATCACCGACCTCGCCTCCGGCAAGAGGCCATAGCCGCACGCCGCCGTCAGCAGGCGATGACGTGGCCGACGCGCGGCGGGGTCGTGCCCGCGAGCATGCCGAGCCAGGCCTCGCGGAGCCCGTCCGGGCCGTGGCTGACCGTGATGTCGACCCATTGCTCGGCGACCGCGGCGAAGCGGCGCCAGGATTCGGCGAGCCGCCGATCCAGCTCCGGGCGGCCCCAGTCGAGGGTGCGTTTGCGGATCTGGTCCGGGGCGAAGAACACGGCGGTCGCCTCGGTCGCGCGCTCCTGGTGGGTCAGGCCCACCGCGACGTCGTGCACGAGGCGGTCGCTAAGGTGGGCGCGCAGCGCCGCGCGGGTGGCCGGGTTCGCCGAGAGGTCGAGGTACGCGGTCGGGGTCGCCGGGTCGAGTTCGCCGATGCCGTCGTACGGCAGCACGTCGTCGTAGCAGCCCAGCTCGCGGGTGAAGGCCACGTTGCCGGGTGAGGTGAGGCCGATCAGGCGCGGCCCCTTGCCGCGCAGCTCGAACGCGGCGGCGTACGCCGTCTTGCTCGACGCGGACGACAGCACCAGCGTCGCGGCCCCGTAGAAGTCGTTGTCCTGCAGACGGTCGGCGAGCATCGCCGAGGTCACGAACAGGGGCCGGAACAGGATCAGCAGGTCCTCCCGGTCGGCGTCGTAGGACGGGTCGCCGGTGGTCGCGGCGTAGGCGTTGTACGGCGACGGCAGCTGCGCGCGGTGTGGACTGGCGTCGCGAAACCCGCGCTCGTCGACACGGCCGGGCCGGACGATCAGGTGCCCGGCGGGCGGCAGGTATCCGTACAGCCGCTGCCCGACCGGGACGCCGTCCACTCGCGAGTCGACCACCTCGCTGAACCCCCACAGCGGGCCCAGGCCCCACCGTTCGTCGAGTCCGGCGGTGGCGGCCGGAAAGAAGTCCCAGTAGCGGTAGGCGTCGCCGAGCACGGCGTAGGTCACGTTGTTCGCGGTCATGCCGACCCGATCCACCCGCAGCAAGGCCTCGCCGTCGGCGAGTGCGGGCACCGGGTGCCGCACCAGTTCGGTGCGGGACAGGTCGTCACGTGCGAGGGCCAGGGTCCACGAATCCGTCACGGCGTCACCGTAGCGGATCGGCCGATGTTTCAGCACCCCCAGTGCATGAATATGGCGAAGACAACTCGCGCGCCCGCCCACCCGACGATCCGTACCCTGTGGTGGTGATCCGTTCTGCCACTGTCGAGGATGCCGCCGCCATCGGCCGGATCAAGGTCCGCTCATGGAGATCGGCGTACGCGGAGTTCATGGCCGCGCCGCTGCTCGGCGCGCTCGATCCGGTCCAGGAAGCCGCCGACTGGGCCGAGTACGTGACGACCATGCCGGGTGGGCACAGGTTGTGGGTGGCCGAAGGCGACGGCGCCGTCGTCGGCTTCTGCCGCACGGGGCCGGCCGACCACGATCCGGATCTCGGTACGGGCGCCGGTGAGGTGTACGGGCTGTATGTCGATCCCGGCCACATCGGCACGGGGCTCGGCAGGCAGCTGTTCAGCCATGCCGTCGAGGATCTGCGAGCCCGGGGCCGGCGACCCGTGTGCGTGTACGCCTACCGGCCCAACGCGAACGCGGTGCGTTTCTACGAGCGCGCCGGTTTCTCCCTCGACGGCACCACCCGCCTGGACGACGCGGATGCGATCGGCGTCGCCGAGGTTCGGCTGGTCGACCGGCGCTGAGCGCCGTCAGTTCACCGGCGGCGGGCCGCTGCTGGCCCGCACGACCAGCGACGGAGGCACCCGCGGGTGGCGCGCGACCCCCAACGGCCGGTCGACACCGAGCAGTTCCAGCAGCGCCGCCAGGCAGCGGCGGCCGACCTCGTCGAAGTCCTGCCGCACGGTGGTCAGCGGCGGCGACAGGTACGCGGCCTCGGGGATGTCGTCGAAGCCGACGACGCTGACGTCCTCCGGAACCCGCACGCCGCGCTCGTGCAGCGCCCGCAGCATGCCCAGCGCCTGCTGATCGTTGGCGCAGAACACCGCGGTCACGTCGCCGCGATCGGCCAGCTGCCGACCCGCCTCGTAGCCCGAGCGCGGGCTCCAGTCTCCGGCGAGCACCGGCGGAACGCGGCGGCCCGCCGCTTCCAGGGCCGCCCGCCAGCCGTCGATCCGGTCGCGGGCCTCCAGCCAGTCCTTGGGGCCGGACAGGTGCCACACCGTCTCGTGTCCCAGGTCCAGCAGGTGCTCGACGGCCAGCCGGGCGCCCGCGACCTGGTCCACGGAGACGGTCGGCAGGTCGCCGGCCATGTCCGACTCGACCACGACCGCCGGCACGCCGCTGGGCAGGCTGCCCGCCGCCGCTGCCGCGGTCAGCAGCGGCGCGATGATCACAACGCCGGCCACGGACTGCTCAGCCAGCCGGTTCACGGCGTCGACGACGCCGCTGCGGTCGAGCCGCTCCAGGGCCACGATGCTGATCCCGTATCCGGCATGCCGGGCCGCCCGCTCGATGCCGAGCAGGGTCGCGGCGGGGCCGTAGAGAATGGTGTCGAAACTGACCACCCCGATGACCCGCGACCGCCGCCCCGCCAGCCCTCGCGCCAGCGCGTTCGGGCGGTAGTTGAGCTGTTTCACGGCGCGCAGCACCCGCTCGCGGGTCTCGTCGCGCACGCTCGGGTGATCGTTCAGCACCCGGGACACGGTCTGGTGCGACACGCCCGCGAGGCGCGCGACATCCTTGATCACCGCTGCCCGGGCGGCCGGCTGCTGACTCATCGTGACCCCCTGTCGGCGCATCGTACCCCACGCACGATCTTCGGCTTCATCCTCGAACCCCACGCCCACCAGCAACCCGACGGAAACATTTTCGGAACGTCTTGACGCCTCGATTGTTATCGGTCACATTCATGGGGCGGGATCGAAGGCACGCGATATGACCGCTTCAACCTGCACTGCATGGCACCGTCCTGCCGTCCCGGCAACGCCCCACAGGACACCCATGTGATCGGTCACGCCGCCCAGGTCCCTTCCTCCACGTCAAGGAGCTCCTATGTGGTCACCGTCCCTGTCCCGCCGGCGGCTGCTGCAGGCCGCCGGCGTCGCCACCGCGGCCGCGGCCGCACCCGCCCTCACCGCCACCGAGGCCGCCGCCGCGGCGATACCCCCTGCTCGCGCCGACCTCGGCGTCTCGGCCTACCCCTTCGATCTCTCCGAGGTGCGGCTCACCACCGGCCGCTGGCTCGACAACCAGAACCGCACGCTCAGTTACCTCCGGGACGTCAGCGTCGACCGGTTGCTCTACGTGTTCCGCGCCAACCATCGGCTGTCGACCAACGGAGCCGCGGCCACCGGCGGCTGGGAGGCCCCCGACTTCCCGTTCCGCAGCCACAGCCAAGGCCACTTCCTCACCGCATGGGCGCAGGCCTGGGCCGTGCTCGGCGACAGCACGTGCCGTGACAAGGCCACCCAGATGGTCGCCGCACTGGCCGCCTGCCAGGCCAACAACTCGGCCGCCGGGTTCACCTCCGGATACCTGTCCGGCTTTCCCGAGTCCGACTTCACCGCCCTGGAAGCGGGCAATCTGAACAACGGCAACGTGCCCTACTACGCCCTGCACAAGACCCTCGCCGGACTGCTCGACGTGTGGCGCCTGATCGGCAGCACCCAGGCCCGCGACGTGCTGCTGAGCTTCGCGGGTTGGGTCGACTGGCGCACCGGCCGGCTGAGCAGCTCGCAGATGCAGTCCGTGCTGGGCAGGGAGTTCGGCGGCATGAACGCCGTGCTGGCCGACCTCTACCAGCAGACCGGCGATTCGCGCTGGCTCACCGTCGCGCAGCGCTTCGACCACGCCGCGGTCTTCAACCCGCTGGCCGCCAATCAGGATTCGTTGAACGGCCTGCACGCCAACACCCAGGTGCCCAAGTGGATCGGCGCGGCCCGCGAGTACAAGGCGACCGGCACCACCCGCTACCGCGACATCGCCACCAACGCCTGGAACATCACCGTCAACGCGCACACCTACGTCATCGGCGGCAACAGCCAGGCCGAGCACTTCCGCGCCCCCAACGCCATCGCCGCATACCTGAACAGCGACACGGCCGAGGCCTGCAACACGTACAACATGCTCAAGCTGACCCGCGAGCTGTGGCTGCTGAACCCCGACAACGCCGCATACTTCGACTTCTACGAGCGCGCGCTGCTCAACCACCTCATCGGCCAGCAGAACCCGGCCGACAGCCACGGGCACTTCACGTACTTCACCCCGCTGAAGCCGGGCGGCCGCCGCGGCGTGGGCCCGGCCTGGGGCGGCGGCACCTGGAGCACCGACTACGGCACGTTCTGGTGCTGCCAGGGCACCGGCATCGAGACCAATACGAAACTGGCCGACTCGATCTACTTCTACAACGGCACCACGCTGACCGTGAACCTGTACACGCCGTCGGTGCTGACGTGGGCCTCCCGCGGCATCACGGTCACCCAGTCCACCACGTACCCGGTCAGCGACACCACGACGCTCACGGTGACCGGCAGCGTGAGCGGATCGTGGTCGATGCGGCTGCGCATCCCGTCCTGGACCACCGGGGCCACCGTCAGCGTCAACGGCACGGTCCAGAGCATCACCGCGACACCGGGCACGTACGCCACCCTGACCCGGTCCTGGACCTCCGGCGACGTCGTGACCGTCAAGCTGCCCATGCGGGTGGTCATGCGGGCGGCCAACGACAACGCCAACGTCTCCGCGGTCACCTACGGCCCGGTCGTGCTCGCCGGCAACTACGGCAACACCAGCCTGTCCGCGCTGCCCAGCCTGACCACCAGCACGGTGACCCGCACCAGCACCAGCTCGCTGGCGTTCACCGCCACCGCCAACGGGGCCACGGTCAACCTCGCGCCCTTCCACGACGCCCACGGCTACAACTACACCGTCTACTGGAACGCCTCCGGCCAGGGCGGCGGCACCGGCGGCGCCGTGTTCCGGCTGGCCAACGCGGCCAGCGGGCTGGTCCTCGGGGTGCAGAACATGTCCACCGCCGACGGCGGGCTCGCCGTGCAGTGGGCCGACAACGGCACCGCCGACCACAACTGGGAGCTGATCGTCGACGGCTCGGCGCTGCGGCTGCGCAACGCCAACAGCGGCAAGGTCCTCGGCGTCGAGAACATGTCCACCGCCGACAACGCCCGCGTCATGCAGTGGGCCGACAACGGCACCGCCGACCACCGCTGGACGGTCGTCGACAACGGCGACGGCTCCCACAAGCTGCGCAACGTGCACACCGGCAAGCTGCTGGCGATCCTCAACGGCTCCACCGCCCAGGGTGCGCAGGCGGTGCAGGACCCCGACAACGGCACCGCCGACAACCTCTGGCGCTTCGTACCCGAGGGCGCGCGGCGCATCCAGAACGTCGCCTCCGGGTTGGTCCTCGGCGTACAGAACATGTCCACCGCCGACGGCGGCCTGGTGCTGCAGTGGGGCGACACCGGCACCGCCGACCACCTCTGGACCGCGATCGTCGACACCGGCGGCTACCTGCGCCTGCGCAACGGCAACAGCGCCAAGGTGCTCGGCGTGGAGAACATGTCCACCGCGACCGGCGCGCGGATCATGCAGTGGGCCGACAACGGCACCGCCGACCATCGCTGGCGCCTGCGCCACGCGTCGAACGGCACCTTCCGCATCCAGTGCGCCAACGGCGGCAAGGTCCTCGCCGTCACCGGCAGCTCAACGTCCCAGGGCGCCCAGATCGTCACCGCCGACGACTCCACCGCCACCGACCGCCTCTGGCGCTTCCTCTGACCCACCCACCCGCCCGCCCCACCCCCTGGCGGGGCCGCCATCGCGCGGCCGGCGGCTGGGGCGGCGGGCGGGGGCGGGTGGCGGGGCGGGGTCAGGCGGGTGGGCCGCTGCTGGCGCGGACCATGAGGGTGGGGGCGACGCGGGGGTGCGGGGGCGCGTCGGGGGTGTCCTGGGGGTCGAGCAGGTCCAACAGGGCGGCCAGGCAGCGGCGGCCGACCTCGTCGAAGTCCTGCCGCACCGTGGTCAGCGGCGGGGACAGGTACTCCGCCTCAGGAATGTCGTCGAAGCCGACGACGCTGACGTCCTCCGGCACCCGGATGCCGCGTTCGTGCAGGGCCCGCAGCATGCCCAGGGCCTGCTGGTCGTTGGCGCAGAACACGGCGGTGACGTCGGAGCCGATCCGGTGCCCGGCCTCGTAGCCCGAGCGCGGGCTCCAGTCGCCCACGATCGCCGCCGGGACACGGCGGCCCGCGGCCTCCAGGGCCTGCCGCCAGCCGTCGACGCGGTCGCGTGCCTCCAGCCAGTCCTTCGGCCCGGTCAGGTGCCAGACGGTCTCGTGGCCGAGTGCGAGCAGGTGCTCCACGGCCAGCCGCGCCCCGGCGACCTGGTCGACGGAGATGGTCGGCAGATCCCCTGCGGTGTCGGATTCGACGACCACGGCGGGTACGCCGGTCGGCAGGCTGTGCGCCGCCGCGGCCGCCGTCAGCAGCGGCGCGATGATGACGACTCCCGCCACGGACTGCTCGGTGAGCCGGTTGACCGCCTCGGTGACGCCCGCCCGGTCGAGTTTCTCCAAGGCGACGATGCTGATGCCGTATCCGGCGTGGCGGGCCGCCCGTTCGACGCCGAGCAGGGTGGCGGCGGGGCCGTACAGGATGGTGTCGAAGCTGACCACGCCGATGACCCGCGAGCGCCGCCCGGCCAGGCCGCGGGCCAGCGCGTTGGGCCGGTAGTTGAGCTGCCGGACGGCCACCAGCACCCGTTCGCGGGTCTCGTCGCGCACGCTCGGGTGGTTGTTGAGCACCCGGGACACGGTCTGGTGCGACACCCCGGCGAGGCGGGCGACGTCGTTCATCACCGCCGCGCGGGCGGCCGGCTGCTGGCTCATGGCTGCTGCTCCCCTGACGGCACATCGTATCGCATGTTGATCATCTTTCGTCGCGGACGGCCGACAGGTCGACGGATGCGCACACCGAGATGGGCGGGCGCATCCGTCGTCTGCGGGGCGGGGTCAGAATCCTCGGGCCAGCCGGTAGTAGGCCTGGTTCCAGCGGATCTCGTCGGCGAAACGGCGGGTGGTGGTGTCCGCGTCGATCACGACGAGTTCGGTGCGCGCCATCTCGGCCAGGTCGTGCAGCTCCTCGACGCCCACGGCCTGGGACAGCACCGTGTGGTGCGGGGCGCCCGCGGTGATCCACGCCTCCGCGGAGCCCGCCAGCGACGGCCGCGGACGCCAGACCGCACGGGCGACCGGCAGCTTCGGCAGCGGCTGCGGCGGGGCCACGACGTCGATCTCGTTGGCGACCAGGCGGAACCGCTCGCCCATGTCGGCCAGGCCCATCACCACAGCCGGGCCGGGCTGGGCGTCGAAGACCAGCCGGACCGGGTCCTCCCGGCCGCCGATGCTCAGCGGGTGGATCTCCACGTTCGGGGTGTCGGCCGCGATGGTCGGGCAGACCTCCAGCATGTGCGCGCCGAGCACCAGTTCCTGGCCAGGGGTGAGGTCGTAGGTGTAGTCCTCCATGAACGAGGTGCCGCCGCTGGTGCCGACCGACATCGCCTTCAGCGTGCGGACCAGGACCGACGTCTTCCAGTCGCCCTCACCGCCGAAGCCGTAGCCGTCGGCCATCAGCCGCTGCACCGCGATGCCGGGTAGCTGGCGCAGGCCGCCGAGATCCTCGAAGTTGGTGGTGAACGCGCGGAAGCCGCCGGCCTCCAGGAAGTTGCGCAGGCCGGCCTCGATGCGGGCGGCGTAGCGCAGCGAGTCGTGGCGCTCGCCGCCCGGACGCAGCTCGGCGGCGACGCGGAAGGTGTCGTCGTACACCTTGACCAGCTCGTCGATCTGCGCGTCGGCGACCGCCCCGACGGCGTCGACCAGGTCGTTGACGCCGTAGGTGTTGACCGAGACGCCGAAGCGCAGCTCGGCCTCGACCTTGTCGCCCTCGGTCACCGCCACGTCGCGCATGTTGTCGCCGAAGCGGGCCAGGCGCAGCGAGCGCATCGCCGACCAGCCGATCGCCGCGCGGGTCCACGCGCCGACCCGGGCAACCACCCGCGGGTCGGACACGTGGCCGGCGACGGTCTTGCGGGCGACCCCGAGCCGGGTCTGGATGTACCCGAACTCGCGGTCGCCGTGCGCGGCCTGGTTGAGATTCATGAAGTCCATGTCGATCTCGTCCCAGGGCAGCAGCACGTTCGCCTGGGTGTGCAGGTGCAGCAGCGGCGTGGTCAACGCATCCAGCCCGGAGATCCACATCTTCGCCGGGGAGAACGTGTGCATCCAGGCGATCACCCCGACGGCGCCCTGTGCGGCGGCCTCCCGGCACACCTGCAGGATCTCGCCGCTGGAGGTCAGGACGGGCTTCCAGACCACCCGCGCCGGGATGCCCGGCGACTCGTCGAGGATGCGGGCGATCTCCCGGGACTGGCCGGCGACCTGGCGCAGGGTCTCTTCGCCGTACATGCCCTGGCTGCCGGTGAGGAACCAGACCTCGGGCTGGGGATGCGTTGTCATGTGCGTGCCTTCCGCGATACGGGTCGGGGTTACTTCTTGCGGATGCCGATGAGGCGTTGGAGCAGGATGAACGCGAACAGCAACCCACCGATCACGATCTTGGTCCACCACGAGTTGAGGCTGCCGTCGAAGGTGATGAGGGTCTTGATCACGCCGAGGACGAGCACCCCGAGCACGGTCCCGAAGACGTACCCGGAGCCGCCGGTGAGCACCGTGCCGCCGATGACGACCGCGGCGATGACGTCGAGCTCCATGCCGACGGCGATCAGCGGGGCGCCGGACAGCGTGTAGAACGACAGCAGGATGCCGCCGATCGCCGAGCACAGGCCGCTGATCACGTACACCGCGACCTTCGTGCGGCCGACGGGCAGGCCCATCAGCAGCGCCGACTGCTGGTTGCCGCCCAGGGCGTAGACGTTGCGGCCCAGCCGGGTGTACGCCAGCACGAACGCCCCGACCAGCACGACGACCAGCGCGATGAGCACGCTGGTCGACACGAAGGTGCCCTTCGGGTCGCCGATGCGCTCCTGGGCCATGGTGGTCCAGAACGGATCCGTGATCGGGATCGACGAGTCGCTGATGAACGTGCACATGCCGCGGGCGAAGAACATGCCGGCCAGGGTCACGATGAACGGCTGGATGTCGAAGAAGTGGATGACGCAGCCCATCAGCAAGCCGAGCGTCGGCCCGACGAGCAGCGCGATCACCAGTACCGCCGCGGGATGCATGCCACTTCGCAGCAGCGACGCCGACATCATCGCCGTCATCGCGACCACCGAGCCGACGGACAGGTCGATGCCGCCGGTGAGGATCACGAACGTCATGCCGACCGCGACGACCAGCAGGAAGCCGTTGTCGATGAAGACGTTGAAGACGACCTGGATGTTGGAGAAGGCCCGGTACTGCGAGACGCCGATGCCGTACATGACCAGCAGCAGGGTGAGCGTGGCCAGCACCGGCACGTACCGCTGCGGGATGCGCCACCAGTCGCGGGCGGGGGTCAGTGAGCTCGTGGTCATGCCGGCACCTGCTCCTTGCTCTGGTCGGCCGCCGTCGGCGCGGCGGGCGCGACGGGTCGCCGGCGCGCGAACCTGGCCCGGAACGCGGGGGCCTGGACGAGGCAGACGATGATCACGACCACGGCCTTGAACAGCAGCGACGTCTGCGGCGAGATGTTCATCGCGTACACGGTCGTGGTCAGGGTCTGGATGAGCAGCGCGCCGAGGATGGTGCCGCTGAGCGAGAACCGCCCGCCGGCCAGCGACGTGCCGCCGATCACGACGGCGAGGATCGCGTCGAGTTCGATCCACAGGCCGGCCGCGTTGCCGTCGGCGCTGGACACGTTCGCGGTGACCATGAAACCGGCGATGCTGGCGCAGACCGCGCTGATGACGTACACCAGGAACGTGATGCGCGCCGAGCGGATGCCGGCCAGCCGGCTGGCCTCGGCGTTGCCGCCGACCGCCTCGATGATCATGCCGAGCGCGGTGCGCCGGGTGACCGCGGCGACCAGCAGCGCGACGCCCGCCGCGATGAAGATGGCCAGCGGCAGGGTGAGCAGGTAGCCGACGCCGACGGACTTGTACGGCTCGGAGTTGATGGTGATGATCTGGCCCTCGGTGATCAGCTGGGCGAGGCCGCGCCCGGCCACCATCAGGATCAGCGTGGCGATGATCGGCTGGATGCCGATGATCGAGACGAGCGCCCCGTTCCACGCGCCGAGCAGCAGCGACAGCCCGATGCCCAGCGCCAGCGCGACCAGCACCCCGCTCAGGGCGTTCTGATCCGGCTGCTGGCTGATGTGCAGGCAGGCGATCGCGCCGCTGATCGCGCACATCGAGCCGACCGACAGGTCGATGCCGCCGGTGGCGATGACCAGGGTCATCCCGAGCCCGACCAGGATCAGGGGGGCGGCCAGCCGCAGGATGTCGACGAGGCTGCCGTAGAGGTGCCCGTCCTTCATCTCGACGGTCAGGAAGCCGGGCCGGTAGATGGTGTTGGCCACCAGCAGCGCCAGCAGCGCGACCGCGGGCCAGAACAGCGAGTGGCCGGTGACGGCGTCCCACCGTGCCTTCGAATTGCTCATGCTACTTCCGGCCCTTCGTGGTGGCGCGTGCCGCTGGCGATGGTCTGCATGACGCGGTCGGCGTCCACCGTGTGGTCGTTGGCCAGCTCGGTGACCAGCTGCCGGTCCCGCATGACGGCGATCTTGTGGCTGAGCCGCAGCACCTCCTCCAGCTCGGCGGAGATGAACAGCACCGCCATGCCGCCGTCGGACAGCTGCACCACCAGCTTCTGGATCTCGGCCTTCGCGCCGACGTCGATGCCGCGGGTGGGCTCGTCGAGGATCAGCAGCCGCGGTTCGGTGATCAGCCAGCGGGCCAGCAGCACCTTCTGCTGGTTGCCGCCGGACAGGTTGCGCACCGGGGTCTCGGGATCGGCGGGGCGGATGCTCAGCGCCTTGACGTACTTGTCGACCAGTTCGTCCTGGCGGCGGCGCGGGATCGGGCGCAGCCAGCCGCGTGCGGCCTGCATCGCGAGGATGATGTTCTCCCGCACGCTCAGCTCGCCGACCAGGCCCTCGGTGCGCCGGTTCTCGGAGCAGAAGGCGATGTCGTGGCCGATCGCGGCGATCGGGTTGCGCAGCGACGCCGGTTTGCCGTCGACGGCGGTGCGGCCGTGGTCGGCCCGGTCCGCGCCGAACAGCAGGCGGGCCACCTCGGTGCGGCCGGAGCCGAGCAGCCCGGCCAGGCCGACGACCTCGCCCGCGTGGATGGTGAGGCTGAACGGCGCGACGGAACCCCTGCGGCCCAGCTCCTCGGCCTGCAGGAACGGCGTGCTCGCCTCCAGCGCGGCGAGGTCGCGCTTGGACTGCTCGTCCAGGCTCTCCAGCACGTCGAGTTCCTTGCCGATCATCTTCTCGACCAGGGCGAGCTGCGGCAGCTCGGCGGTCGGGTACTCCCCCACCAGGCGGCCGTTGCGCAGCACGGTGATCCTGTCGGCGATGCCGTAGACCTGGTCGAGGAAGTGGGTCACGAAGATGATCGCGATGCCCTCGTCGCGCAGCTGGCGCATGATGCGGAACAGCTGCTCCACCTCGGTCGCGTCGAGGCTGGAGGTGGGCTCGTCGAGGATGAGCACCCGGGCCTGGATGTCGATGGCGCGGGCGATGGCGACCATCTGCTGCACGGCCAGCGAGTACGTGCCGAGCAGCTGGGTGACGTCGATGTGCAGGTCGAGCCGGGCCAGCAGGTCGCGGGCCCGGCGGCGCATCTCGCCCCAGCGGATCGCGCCGAGCGTGCGCGGCTCGCGGCCGATGAAGATGTTCTCCGCCACCGACAGGTTCGCGCAGAGGTTGACCTCCTGGTAGACGGTGCTCACCCCGGCGGCCGCGGCCTGCATCGGGCCGGTGAACGACACCTGCTGCCCGGCCAGCTCGATGTCGCCCGCGTCGTGGGCGTACACACCGGTCAGCACCTTGATCAGGGTGGACTTGCCGGCGCCGTTCTCGCCCATGAGGGCGTGCACCTCGCCGGGGAACAGCCGGAAGTCGACGCCGTCGAGCGCGCGCACCCCCGGGAAGGACTTGCTGATGGCGGTCATCGTCAGGACCGGTTGCCTACCCGACATCCCATCCGACCTTTCGCTGAGTACTGGGCAAGGGGTCGCCGCGGCCGGCCGGCGAGGGCCGGCACAGCGGCGAGGACGTCGGCCGGACGCGGTGTGCCCCGCCGATCCGGCTCCGTCTGCGGTGATGGAGGACGGGGCCGCCGCACGGCGTGCGGCGGCCCCGGTATGGGATCAGTACTTGCGGGTCGGCAGCGCGGCCTTGGCCTGCTCCGGCGTGAAGGTGGTCTCGACGGTCTCGATGCGCTGGGGGATGGTCTCCCCGGCCTTGACCTTCTTGACCATCTCCATCAGCTGGGGCCCGAGCAGCGGGCTGCACTCGGCGATGAAGTTGAACTTGCCGTCGGCCAGGGCCTGCATGCCGTCCTTGACCGCGTCGATCGTGATGATCTTGATGTCCTTACCGGGCACCTTGCCCGCGGCCGTGATCGCCTCGAGCGCGCCCAGACCCATGTCGTCGTTGTGCGCGAACAGCACGTCGATCTTCGGATTGGCCTTCAGGAACTGCTCCATGACGGCCTTGCCGCCGGCGCGGGTGAAGTCACCGGTCTGCGAAGCGATGACCTTCAGGTTCGGGTTGGCCGCGATGGCCTCCGCGAAGCCCTTCTTGCGGTCGTTGGCCGGGGCCGAACCCGTGGTGCCCTGCAGCTCCACGATGTTCACCACGCCGGTGGCCGACTTGGTCTCGTTGACCAGCCACTCACCGGAGAGCTTGCCCTCCTTGACGAAGTCCGAGCCGATGAACGTCTTGTACAGCGACTTGTCCGCCGAGTCCACCGCGCGGTCGGTCAGGATCACCGGGATGCCGGCGTCCTTGGCCTCCTTGAGCACGGTGTCCCAGCCCGACTCCACCACCGGCGAGAAGGCGATGACGTCGACCTTCTGCTGGATGTAGTTGCGGATCGCGGTGATCTGGTTCTCCTGCTTGCCCTGCGCGTCGTCGAACTTCAGCTCGATGCCGGCTTCCTTCGCGGACTCCTTGATCGAGTTGGTGTTCGCGGTGCGCCAGCCGCTCTCGGCGCCGACCTGCGAGAAGCCGAGCGTCAGCTTGCCGTCGTCGGCCGGCTGCTCGCCGGTGTCGCTGTTGCCGCACGCGGCCATACCGGTCGCGAGCAGAGTTGCGGTCAGCACCGCGACGGCACGGCGTCGCGTGATGGCCTTGCCCATGGTGAGCATGCGATCTCCTTGGATGAGGATGGGCCTACCCCCGCGCGCCGTGTGGGACGCCGGCGCGCGGCCTTCGCTGTGGTGCGGGTGAAGCGGTGATGCTGCGGTGAGAGGATCAGGTGGTGCCACCGCCGGGACCTAGTCGGCGGACAGCTGGCGGCCGGGCTGGCCGTACACGTTCTGGTAGCGGTCGTAGAGGGAGTCCACGTCGGCCTGCGCCATCGGCAGCGGCTGCCCGAGCGCCCTGGCCAGGTGCGCGGTGCGCGCGACGTCCTCGCACATCACCGCGGCCTTGACCGCGGCGCGGGCGTCCTTGCCGATGGTGAAAACCCCGTGGTTGCGCATCAGCACCGCGGGCGAGCGGTGTCCGGACAGCGTGGCCACGATGCCCTTGCCGATGTCGTCGCCGCCGATCAGCGCGAACGGGCCGACCGGGATCTCCCCGCCGAACTCGTCGGCCTGCGCCGTCAGGTGGCACGGGATGGCCTCGCCCCGCGCCGCCCACGCCGTGGCGTACGTGCTGTGCGTGTGCACCACGCCGCCGACCTCGGGCATGGCCCGGTAGACGTAGGCGTGCGCCGCGGTGTCGCTCGACGGCGACAGGTCGCCCTCGACCACGACGCCGTCCAGGTCACAGACGATCATGTTCGCCGGGGAGAGGTCGTCGTAGGACACTCCGCTGGGCTTGATGACCAGCAGTTCCTCCCCCGGCACCCGCGCCGACACGTTGCCGGCGGTCCAGGCCACCAGCCCGTACCGGGTCAGCTCTGCGTGCAGCGACGCCACGGTCTGCCGCAACGCGGCGACGACATCGCTCATGCCGCCACCCCCAGCGCAACCGTCGGCTCGTCGGCCGAGTGGTGGTGGGCGGCGTTGCGGATGGCGCGCAGGCGCAGCATGACGTCGTTCGCGCCGCGTCCGAAGTGGTCGTGCAGCAGCGCGTACTCGGCGTAGAGCGCGTCGTAGGCGCGGGCCCGGTCCGGGTCGGGCTGGTAGACGCCCCGCTCGACGCGGCCCATCGCGTCCGACGCCTCGTGCACGTCGGCGTACGCCCCGGCGGCGACCGCGGCGTGGATCGCCGAGCCCAGCGCCGGGCCCTGCGCCGAGCCGATGATGCTCAGCGGCCGGCCGGTCACGTCGGCGTAGATCTGCATCAGCAGCCGGTTCGTGGTCAGGCCGCCCGCGATGACCAGCTCGGTGACCGGCACCCCGGCCGCGGCGAACGCCTCGATGATCATGCGCGTGCCGTACGCGGTCGACTCCAGCAGCGCCCGGTAGACGTCCGCCGGGCGGGTGGCCAGGGTCATGCCGACGATCAGGCCGCTCAGGTCGTGGTTGACCAGCAGCGAGCGGTTGCCGTTCCACCAGTCCAGCGCGATCAGCCCGTGCGCGCCGACCGGCTGCGCCGCGGCCAGTTCGGACAGTCGCTCGTGCGAGTCGAAGCCCGCCGGGGCCGCGTGGTCGACGAACCAGCCGAAGATGTCGCCGACGCCGCTCTGCCCGGCCTCGTAGCCCCAGGCGCCCGCGCTGATGCCGCCGTCGACGACGCCGCACATGCCTGAGACCTCCGCCGGCACGGTGCCGTTGACGACGTGGCAGGTCGAGGTGCCCATGATGGCGACCAGCCGACCCGGGTCGAGGGCCTGCGCGGCGGCGGCGGTGACGTGCGCGTCGACGTTGCCGACCGCGACCGCGATGCCCTCCGGCAGCCCCGTCCACGCGGCGGCCTCGGCGGTGAGCGAGCCGGCCCGGCCGCCCAGCGGCAGCAGCGGACCGTCCAGCTTGGCCACGAAGCCGGCGAAGCCCGGGTTCAGCGCGGCGAGGTAGTCCTTCGACGGGTACGCCCCGTCCTGGAAGATGCCCTTGTAACCGGCGGTGCAGACGTTGCGGGTCTCGACCCCGCACAGCTGCCAGATGATCCAGTCCGCGGCCTCGATCCAGCGCTCCGCCCGGTCGTAGACCTCGGGGTCCTCCTCGAGCAGCTGCAGGCCCTTGGCGTACTGCCACTCCGCGGAGATCTTGCCGCCGTAGCGGCCGATCCACGGCTCGCCGCGCTCGTGGGCCACAGCGTTGATGCGGTCGGCGTGCGGCTGCGCGGCGTGGTGCTTCCACAGCTTCACCCACGCGTGCGGGCGGTGGCGCAGTTCCGGCAGCTCGCACAGCGGCGTGCCGTCGGCCAGCGCCGGCAGCACCGTGCACGCGGTGAAGTCGGTGCCGATGCCGATCACGTCGGCCGGGTCGACGCCCGCCGCGGCCAGCGCCGCCGGGACCGCGTTGCGCAGCACGTCGCGGTAGTCGTCGGGGTCCTGCAGCGCCCAGTCCGGCGGCAGCGGCGCGCCGGACGCGGCGAGCACGCCGTCCATGACGCCGTGGCGGTACTCGTGCACCGCCGTGCCGACCTCGGCCCCGTCGCTGACGCGGACCACCAGGGCCCGGCCGGACAGCGTGCCGTAGTCGACACCGACGACGTACCGGTCGCTCATGTCTTCCTCCGCTCGGTTGCTGGCACACAGTGTTAGCGCTCACATCAAGAGGCGTCAAGACATGCCCTCGCAACAGATACGTAACGGCCGCTGACGCTGAGCGGCTCAAGAACTTGCGCAACTCGGGATGCAGACGCCATGGCCGGGTCCAGCCGGTTTCCGGCTTCCCTTGACGGCAACCTATGTGTGCGTTAACACTATCGCTGCGATTCGAGTCCGGAACGCAGCCGGATCGAGTCCGCGGACTTGCCGCACGCCCGGTACGCGGCGGCAGCTCGACGGCGGGCGGGGGTGGCACTTCATGCGGTGAGAGCGGCACCCCCGCCCGCTCCATCCCGCGACCCGTCCGGCATGGACGATCGCGGGCAGGCTCACGCCCGCAGGCCCCGGTCGGGACCTACGGGAGGAGGGAGAGCACCGGTCAGGCGGCCGGCGAAGGCGACGCGTCCGGTGGGGGCGACGCGTCCGGCGACGGCTCGTACGGGATAGCGCTGCCCTTGACGTACTCGTCCCAGGGCTTGTCGAAGTCGGTCCAGCCGTTGCCGTACTGCAGCTTGCGCGGCGTGCCCTTGGTGATGACCGGGTCGCCGATCATCGTCTGCTCGAACAGCCACTTCGCGTCGGCGGTGGACATGTTGACGCAGCCGTGCGAGACGTTGCGCACACCCTGGTCCTTCACCGACCACGGGGCCGCGTGGATGAACTCCCCACCCCAGGTCAGCCGCTGCGCGTAGACGATGTTCGTCCGGTAGCGGTTGTTCGGGTTGGGGTCGCTGGTCGTGTCGAACACCGTCTTGGCGAGCCGCTCGATGATCACCGTGGTGCCGCTCGACGACGGCATGCTCGCCCGGCCGAGGCTGACCTTGATGGTGCGTACGGTGACGCCGTCCTTGACGACCTTCATCACCTTCGGCTTGGCCTTGTCGTCGATCGTCATGGTCAGCGATCGGCCGATGGAGCAGGTCAGCGTCGAGTTGCGCGCGCCGAAGAACCCGTCGCCCAGGGGCAGGCCGCCCGCGCGCACGTCGACGAACACCTTCGTGCCCGCCTGCCAGAACTCCCGGGGCCGCCAGTGCAGCTCGTCGTCGGTGTACCAGGTCCAGATGCCCTCCTGCACGGGCGTGGTCTGCACCAGCAGCCGCCGCTGCAGCGCCGCCCGCTGCCCCTGGGGGATCTTGCGGCTGATCCGGAAGATCAGCGGCATGCCGACGCCGACCACGGCGCCGTCGGGCAGGAAGCTGACGACCCGGACGGTCTTGTCCGGCTGGGCCATCGTCGTGAACGTCGACGTGGCCGTGGCGGGCCTGCCGTCGTCACCGGTCGCGGTGACCGTGACGGTGTAGGCCGTCCCGTACGCCAGGGCCTTGGCGGGCAGCCAGCCCCTGCCATCGGGGTGCATCTCCCCGGGCACGTCAGCCCCGGCCGCGTCCTTGAGCACCACCTGCGTGGAGACGGCGTCGGTCGCGGTGAACACGATCTCGGCGGACGCGGGGACGTCCGTCGCCGCGGCGACGGGTTCGGTGATGGCGACCTTGGCCTTCGGCGGCGGGGCGTCCGGGCTCTGGCCGCCGGACGGCGAGGTCCCGGACGGGCCCTTGCCGCCCGTGCAGGCGGCAAGGCCGATCGCGGCGCCCGTCAGGCCCAGGGCGGCCAGGGCGGACCGGCGCGTCAGCGGGCCCAGGTCGGTGCGGGGGAAGGAGGGCATGCGTTCCTCACCAGCTAGTACGGGGCGGACGCCGGTCCGCGGGTGGAGCGGGCAGGCGTCGACGATCCCGGCCAACTGTACGCGGCGGTACGCGAGGGAACCTCACGACGGCGGTGCCCGGCCGCGTCACGGCGGCTCCGGCGGTCCGCGGCGCGCGGCGCGCACCGTCCGGTCGTGTCCGGTGCCCACCGCCCGGACATGCCCCGGTGAGCTGCGCCTTCACCGGGCGTCACGACCGTCCTGTCCGGACCCGCGGATCCCGCCACCGCGGCGGTGACACGGTCATTCCACGACATCCGAACGAACAGAAGGAGTCACGGATGAGCATCCGGCACAGGCTGGCCACCCTGGTCCTGGCCGCTGCCGTCGCGGCGGTCACCGGGCTGGCGGCCGCGGGGCCCGCGAACGCGGCGCCCACGACGCAGGACAACCAGACCATGGGGGTCGGGGTCTTCGAGCAGATCCGCAACGAGTACTCGTACAAGTGCCTGATCCCGAAGGGCAACTCCAGCAACCACAACGCCCCGATCGTGCAGCGCAGCTGCGAGAACCGGCCGCACCACCGCTGGGCGCTGTTCCCGACCGGCAACGGCTACTACTGGATCGTCAACCAGGGCAGCGGCCTGTGCCTCGACCTTCTGGCCAACAGCGAGGACGAGGTGCAGATCGGCACCCGGGTGCAGCAGTTCACCTGCAACGCGGCGTACACCAGCGAGGAGTGGACGCCGATCTCGTACTTCGGCACCGGGCGCTACCTGTACCAGAACAAGGTCAAGGGCCTGTGCCTGGACGTGCTGGGCCGCTCCACCGGCAACGACGTCCCGCTGCAGGTCATCGAGTGCAAGCTGTACGAGCCCGCGCAGCAGTTCTACTACCAGTGAGAACGGTCCCGCCCGGCGGGGCGTCGCCTCAGGCGGCGTCCAGCCGGGCACGCACCGCGTGCGCGTTCTCGTGGCCGATCCGGTCGAGGATCTCCCACGCCTCCTCCAGCGCCGCCCGCCCGGCGGCCTCGTCCCCGGCCGCGAGCCGGGTCTCGGCGAGGTTCTGCAGCGTGGCCGCCGTGCCGAACCGGTCGCCGTCGGCCCGGAACATCTCCAGCGCCCGCTCGTAGCACGAGGCGGCCGCCGCGAGGTCCCCGAGATGGTGATACGCGTGACCGAGGCTGTCCAGGGTGTCCGCGACGCCCTGCGGGTCGGCGACCCGCTGCAGCCGCTCCAGCGCCCGCCGGCAGTAGGCGACCGCCTGGCGGTGGTCGCCGAGCAGGCCGAGCTGCCAGCCCACCGCATTGAGCGTGTACGCCTCCCCCGCCGTGTTGCCCAACCCGGTGAACAGCTCCAGCGCGCGCCGCGAGTGCTCCAGCGCCTCCTGGTGCCGGTGCGCCCGCTCCAGGGTCTGGCCGAGGTTCAGGTGTGTCTGGGCCAGCCCGTCGGTGTCGCCGAGATCGGTGAAGTCGTCCAGGGCCTGCTTGAGCTGCCCGTGGGACTCGTCGTGGCGGCCCAGCCGGGAGCAGACCCGGGCCAGGTCGCGGTGCCCGTGCGCCTGCCCGGCGAGATCGCCGTCCCGCTCGGCCGCGCCCAGCACCAGCTCCTGAATCTCGTGCCACTGCGCCCACCGCGCCCGCCGGTCCAGGTGACCGGACAGGGACCAGACGAGCTGCCAGGCGTGCCGCCCGAACCCGGTGGCGCACGCCTGCCTGATCTCGGCCGCCAGCACGGCCAGCTCCGCGTCGAACCAGTCCTGGGCGGCCCTACCGTCGGCGAGTTCCACGGCCGTCGCGCCTTCGCTGCACGGCGTGAGGGTGATGTCGCTGAACGGCGGGTGCAGTAGAACCGCCGCGCGGTGCGCGGTGTGCAGGTAATGGTCGAGCAGCCGCCGCGTGGCCGCGCGCCGGTCGGCGGCACTGTCGGTGTCGTGCGCCAGCTCGCGGGCGTACGCCCGGACCAGGTCGTGCATCGCGTACCGGCCAGGCCGGTGCTCGGTGAGCAGGCCCGCGTCGGCCAGCCCGGCGACCAGCCGCCGTGCCGAGCCGACCGGCACGTCCACGAGGCTCGCCGCCGCCACGGGTGTGATGTCGCCACCCGCGGCCAGGCCCAGCAGGCGCAGCGCCCGCGCCGCCGGCGCGTCGAGGGTGCGGTACGACCAGGAGAAGACGGCGCGTACGTCGGTGGCCTCGTCGCCGGTGCGCAGCGCCTCCAACTCCCCCGGCTCCTCGCGCAGCTCCCGGGCCAGCTCCGCCAGCGACAGCGCGGGCTGCAACGCGACCCGGCACGCCGCGACGCTCAGCGCGAGCAGCAGCCGGGCGCAGGCGCGCACGATCGCGTCGGCTGCTTCGCGCTCGGCGTGCAGCCGCTGCTCGCCGATGCGCGAGGCGAGCAGGTCGGTGGACTCTCCCGCGCTGAGCGGGTCCAGGTGCAGCACCTGCGCGGCCTGTGCCACGACCAGACCCGCCAGGCGGCTGCGGCTGGTCACCACCGCCCGGCAGCCCGGCCCGCTCGGCAGCAGCGACCGCACCTGCTCCGCGTCCCGGGCGTTGTCGAGCACGACCAGCACCCGCCGGTTCGCGAGCAGGCTGCGGTACAGCACGAGCTGGGCGTCGGGGCTGGTCGGCAGCCGGTCCGGCGGCACGCCGAGCGCTTCCAGAAAGCCGCGCGTCGCCTCGGCCGCCGACATCACCGCCCCGGAGTGTTCGAATCCGCGCAAGTCGACGTAGAGCTGGCCGTCCGGGAACCGGGGCGCGACCTGGTGCGCCCACTGCACGGCCAGGGACGTCTTGCCGATGCCGGGCGGCCCCGAAATGATCACCGGATCGGCTGCCGCGGTCAGCGCGGCCAGTTCGGGCTCGCGCCCGACGAAGGTCCGGGGTCGGGGCGGCAGGCCTCGCGGCGGGGCCTGCTCCGGCTCGGCCGGGTTCGGGTCGACGGCTGCAGGCGCTTCGCTCAGCAGCTGCTCGACCGCGGTGTGCCGCCGCCGCCAGTACTCCTCGACCCCGAACTTGCCGGACAGGTGCGCGGCCCGCCCGTGCTGTCCGGCGTACGCATGGCAGCGGGCCACCACCGCGCGGACGACCCGCCAGTCCGGCAGGCGCTCGACGCGCCCGTTGAGGATCGCCCCCAGCTGGCTCTTGCCCAGCCCCACCTCGGCCGCCAGCGTGCGCAGGCTCGGCCCACCCGCCTGCTCGCGCAGATGGCGCAGGTCGTCGCAGAGGCGGCCGAGCAGTTCCTGGCCGGCACCGCCCGATACCGTCATCGCTCCCCCTGTATCGATGGCTGTCTCCAGCCTAGGGACCCCGCCGGGCCACGCTTATCCGCGATCGGACGGTGTCGCTCTGCCGACATCGCCCTCGTTGGCTCGGATAACGGCGGCTATGCGCCTGTTCCGCCGAGTGCCGCTGCCACGGCCTGCCGCAGCGTCGCGGGCGGGCGGGCGGCCAAGCAACCGCGCCAGATCACCCGTCTGCCGTTCGAGCGCTCCCGACCGGGCCAGCCCCATCAGGAAGCCCATCGGCCCGGGGATCGGTTCGGCTGCCTCGTGATACTGGACCTCTCTGCCCGCGATGTCGCCGAGGGTCACCGCGAGCTGCGGATACGTCCACACCGGACCAGTGAGGTCGTAGCCGTGGCCGAGATGAGCGTCGTCGGTGAGCGCGTTCGCGGCGGCCTCGGCCAGATCTGCCCTCAGCGCGGTGCCGGCGATCGCCTGCTCGGTGGCGTGGTGGGCGGCGTTCGGGCCGTCGCCGCCGCGGTCGGCGCTCAAGAAGCCGGTGTACGCGACGGCCTGAACACCCGCGGCCACGGCCGCGGCCACCGCGGCCAGGTGCTGCCGGGTCCGCCGGGCAGCCTGCTCAGGAGCTGCTCGATGACCAGGCGGCCGAGCGCGCCGGAGGCCGCGGAGACGGCGATCATGTGCTTTCCTCGCTCCACCCTGTCGCCCGACGATCGGACTCAGCCAACACCGGCGGAGACGGGGAGTGCCACCGATTTTCTCCGCCGGGCCGCATCAACGGCTCAGTGCGGTCTCCTGCTCCACTCGCGACAGCTTCTCCGGGTTGCGCACGACGTAGAGCCCGGACACGGCACCGCCCTCGATCCGTGCGGCGACGACGCTGTCGACCTCCCCGTCGAGCCGCATGAGCAGCGCCGGACACCCGTTGATCTGCACCGGATCGAACGTCACCAGTGCGCCGACCTTCTTCCAGCCCGCGACCAGCAGGCGGGCGACCTTGTCCGCCCCGACGACGGGCCGGAGCACGGCCTGGCGGACTCCGCCGCCGTCGCTCAGGACCACCACGTCCGGGGCGAGCACGTCGAGCAGGCTCTGCATGTCGCCCGTCTCGACCGCGCGGTGGAAGGCGGTCAGGACGGCCCGGGTCTGCGCCGGGGAGGCGGCCTCGCGTGGCCTGCGGGCGGCGACGTGCGCCCGTGCCCGGTGGGCGATCTGCCGGATCGTGGCGGGGCTCTTGCCGACGGCGTCGGCGATCTCGTCGTACCCCAGATCGAAGACCTCGCGCAGCACGTACACCGCCCGCTCGGTCGGCCCGAGCGTCTCCAGCACCAGCAGCATCGCCATCGAGACGCTGTCGGCGAGTTCGACGTCCTCGGCCACGTCCGGCGCGGTCAGCAGCGGTTCGGGCAGCCACGGCCCGACGTAGGACTCCTTGCGCCGGCTGAGGGTGCGCAGGCGGCCGAGCGCCTGCCGGGTGGCGATCCTGACCAGGTACGCGCGCGGGTCGCGCACCTGCTCGAACGCGACGCCCGACCAGCGCAGCCACGTCTCCTGGAGGACGTCCTCCGCGTCGGCCGCCGAGCCGAGCATCTCGTACGCGACGGTGAAGAGCAGGTTGCGATGGGCGACGAACACCTCGGTCGCCGGGTCCGGCCGGTCTGCCTCGCTCATCGGTGACTCCTTCCCGCGGTCCCACCACAAGACGCCGGACAGGGGCCCGGCGCGACAGATCCGGTCCGTGACGCGTGTCACCGACCGCTGCTGTCACAGCCGTCGCGGAACCGGCATCCCATGTTCGAACCCCAGCCCGCAGGGCCGAAGCCCTGTCGTCCCAGGACATCAAGGAGACACCTCATGAACCTCGCACTGTGGATCGTCGCAGGGCTGCTCGCGACCGCCTACCTGTTCGGCGGTGCCAGCAAGCTGATCATGTCGAAAGACCGGATCGAGGCCTTCGGGCCCAGCTCGAAGTGGGTCGAGGACTTCAGCCCCGGTGCCGTCAAGGCGATCGGCGCGCTGGAGGTCCTGGCGGCGGTCGGCCTGATCCTGCCGGCCGTGCTCGACATCGCGCCGGTGCTGGTGCCCCTGGCCGCCCTCGGCCTGATGTTCGTCATGACCGGTGCGGCGATCACCCGTATCCGGCGTGGCGAGTACCGATACATGCTGGTGGACCTGGTCTATCTCGCGCTGGCGGGGTTCGTCGCGTGGGGGCGCTTCGGGCCCGAGTCCTTCCTCGGCTGAACCGGCGGCCGGACGCCCAGGTCGCCCGGCCGTCGTCGCCGGTCAGCGGAATCCGTCGCGCAGGCGGCGGAAGAAGCCGCCCTCCATCGGCAGCGGCGCGGCCGGCGGCGGGGCCTCCCGGCGCTGGCGGGCGATCGGCTGGTCGTAGTCGGTGCGCGCGATGGCGTCGATGACCTGCTCCTCGGTGAAGTCCTCGGAGCCGGGAATGTGCGGGACGAACCCGACCAGCATCCCGTCGCGCATCACCTGCGCCTCCAGGCCCGCCGTGCCGTCGGTGTCCCACAGTGCCTCGCGGCCGTCGGGCAGCGCGATCCGGACACCGACCTTGCGGTGGCCGCCGCCGAGGGACAGGTGCGCGGGCACCCCGCGGTCACGCAGACGGTCCACCACTCGCCGGGCTCGGTTCTCGTCCATTCGCCCACCGTAGCCAGCAACGCTGGGCAGATGCTGGGAACCACGCCGAGGCCCGCCGCGTGGACAGACCGCGCGGTGCTTCCTACGCTGGCGGGCATGACCGGTGGCGATGCGGTGATCGACTGGCTGCTCGACGCGGATCCCGCGATCAGGTGGCAGGTGATGCGCGATCTGCTCGACGCCCCGCAGCCGCAGTGGGCGGCCGAGCGGGCGGCGGTCGAGACGACAGGCTGGGGGGCGAGGCTGCTCGCCCTGGCCGACGACGACGGGCAGTGGGCGGGTGGCGCGTTCGCTCCACGCGGATTCGACTCGCGCGAGTGGCACGAGGTCGGGCAGCCGTGGACGGCCACCTCGTTCACGCTGCAGCAGCTGCGGGAGTTCGGCCTCGACCCCGGCTCGAAGTCGGCTGCCCGCACCGTCGCGCTGGTCGGCGCCCACTCGCGCTGGGACCACGACGGCCAGCCGTACTGGGAGGGCGAGGTCGAGGAGTGCATCAACGGCCGGACCCTCGCCGACGGCGCGTACTTCGGGGCCGACGTCTCCGGGATCGCGGAACGGCTCGTCGGCGAGCGTCTCGCCGACGGCGGGTGGAACTGCGAGCGGCAGAACGGCTCGCTCCGCTCGTCCTTCCACAGCACCGTCAACGTGCTGGAAGGGCTGCTGGAGTTCGAGCAGGCCACCGGCGGCACCCCGCAGACCCGCTCGGCGCGCGCCTCGGGCGAGGAGTATCTGCTGGCACGTGGCCTGTTCCGCCGGCTGAGCACCGGCGAACCGGCCGACGAGCGGTTTCTGAGTCTCACGTATCCGCACCGCTGGCACTACGACGTGCTACGAGGGCTGGACCACTTCCGTGCCGCCGCCGGGCTGACCGGCGCGACGCCCGACCCGAGGCTGGGCGACGCGGTCGCCTACCTGCGCTCGCGACGGCTGCCGGACGGCACGTGGCCCCTCGACAGCAGGCTGCGCGGCCGGGTCTGGTTCGAGCTGGACGAAGAGCCGGGCAAGCCGTCACGCTGGGTGACCCTGCGGGCGATGCGGGTGCTCGCCTGGTGGGATCGCTGAGAGACGGGCCGGAACGGTCATGCACGCCGGCGGTCGGCCGGCGTGCATGACCTCACTGCGGAAGGCTACGGGCGGGGCTTGCCGCCGTATGGCTTCTTCTTCTTGACGACCACGCGCTCGTCCTCGTCGTCACAGCTGGTCCGGACGGCTTCGTTGCCGTCGTCGCCGCTGTACGAGGCCACCCACTGGTAGGTGCCCGGCACCCGGGGCCGGAACGCGTCCGAGCGGTACCGGCCGTTGCCGTCGACGTCGACCGTGGTCGTGAACACCGGCGTCCGAGAGCAGGTCTTGTCACCGGGGCCGTACAGCTCGAAGGTGATCGAGCCGGTCGGCGCGGCGCCGCCGGCCAGGGTGGCGGTGTCGAAGATCTCCTTGCCGACGTACGTGTCGCGGGACGCCACGGTGGTCAGCGTCGGCGTGACCGGACCCTCCGCCCGGACGACGACCGACTCGTTCGGCGCGTTGCAGGACAGCGTGACGCCCGCGTTGTTCCCGTCGCCGCTGTAGCTCGCGATCCACCGGTAGGTGCCCGGCTGCGTCGGCGGGAACTGGCCCGACGGGTAGGCGCCGTTGCCCGTCACCGGCACCGTCGAGGTGAACACCGGGTCACCGGTGCAGTCCGCGTCGTTCGGGCCGTACAGGTCGAAGGTGATGTTGCCGGTCGGGTTCTGGCCGCCGCCGAGCGTCGCGACGTCGTTGACCTGGCCGCCCAGCGTGATGTCGTCGGACGCGTCCGTCGTCAGGGTCGGGGTCACCGTGCCGCGCAGGACGTTCACCGACTCGTTGGGGGCGTTGCACTGCCCGAGCACGGCCGCGTTGCCGGCGTCGCCGCTGTAGCTCGCGATCCAGCGGTAGGTGCCGATCAGGGTCGGCGTGTACTGGTCCGACTGGTAGACACCGTTGCCCGACACCGGCACCGCGTCGGTGAACACCGGAGTGCCCAGGCACAGGGCGTTGTCCGGGCCGTACAGGCTGAAGGTGATCGTGCCGGTCGGGTTCTGGCCGCCGGTCAGCGTCGCGGTGTCGCGGATCTGGCCGCCCACCGCGATGTTCGGGGAGGCGAGCGTCGCCAGCATGGGCGTCACCACCGCCGGGCCGACGACCACCCACTCGTCCTCGTCATCGCACGCGGTGACCACGCCCAGGTTGCGGCCGTCGCCGCTGTAGCGGGCGATCCACCGGTAGGTGCCGGTCTGGGTCGGGGTGAAGTCGTCCGACGTGTAGGTCGAGTCGCCCTGGACCACCACGGTCGCGCTGTGCACCGGGGTGCCGGTGCAGGTCGTGTCGTCCGGCCCGTACAGGTCAAACCTGATCGTGCCGGTGGGGTTCACGCCGCCCGCGAGCGTCGCGACGTCGTGGACCTGGCCGCCCAGGGCGATGTTCTCGGAAGCTTCCGTGGTGAGGTCCGGCGTCGGGTTGACCACGCAGCCCAGCGTGGCCGCGAACGGGAAGTAGTGCATCTCGCCGCCGTTCGCCGCGGACGTGCCGTGGACGAGGCTGGCCGTGATGACCTGGCCCTCGATGTTGGAGGAGCTGAGGTCGGTCAGCGCCGCCCGCGGCGCGTACAGGGTGCCCTCCAGCGTGGCCCCGTTCGTGGCGAGGGTGATCGACGTCGCCGTCGGGAAGTTCCAGAGCAGGAACGGCGCGTTGGTGCCGCCGATGCCGGCCTGGTTGGGCACGGTCCAGTTGAAGATGTCGCCCGGGCCCGTGTTCACGTTGACCAGCAGTGGCTGGCTGGCGCTCGGCTGGTTCACGAAGGTGAACGCCGAGACGTTGGCCAGGTTCGCGGCCGTGATGTTGAGGACGTTGGTGACGTTCGGGGCGAGGGTGATGAAGGCGTTGGTGTTCGGCGGCAGGGGGTCCGGCAGCGCCTCGTTGTTCGCGTTGCGGAGGATGATGTTGTTCGTACAACCGGCCAGGTCGGCCGACGAGCTGCGGAAGTCCGCGAAGGCGGTCGCGAAGTTGATACCGGAAGCGCGCAGGACCGAGTCGACCGGCTGGATGGTGGTGAGCTGGACGCGCGGCTCCGAGTTGTAGGCGGCGCCCTCGGCGACGATCACCGTGTTGGTCGGGTCGCCGGTGTTGGTGGTGTTGCGGACGTCAGCGCCGGCCGCGTTGCCGAGCTTCGCGTACGTCTGGTTCTGCACCTCCAGGATGGCGCCCGGGTTGCTGGCGGTGAAGTTGACCGCGCCGCCGATCACCAGCGTGCTGCGGACGGCGTCACCTGGCGCGATGTACGACCCCGAGGCGTTTCCCGCGACCTGGTAATCGCCGCCGAGGGTGAGGTTGCCGCCCAGCGCCACCGGTCCTTCGGACTCGTTGCTGGTGAGGGTCGCGTTGCCTTGGACGAACACGTTGAAGCCCAGGGCCGCGGCGGTGGGATTGGCCGGGCTCACCGCGCGGGCCGGTGTGGCCGGGAGCATGACGAGCATCGCGGAGGCTGTCGCGCTCAGCAATGCGGTGGCGGCGACGATGCCGCGCATCCGAGTTATCTGCATGTCTGAGATATATAGGCCGTTTGGCCCTATTTTCCTGGTTATCCACATTTATAGTTTTTAGGGACGTTAAGGGTCTAATGTCGTGTTTGATACCCACGGTCCACCGGTCCGGACCGCGACGGCCCACCGCCAACGGAGCGCGGCTGCAACTGTGGGACTGCAACGGCAGCCCCGCCCAGCAGTTCCCCAAGCAGTAGGTGAGTCCGGTGGTGCCGGTCGGCAGTTTCGGGGAAAGTGCACGAATCGTGGCGGTGATTGGTGCACTTTCCCCGAAAGAGCAGGAGCGCGGCGGGCCGGTCAGCGGCGCTGCCAGAGGGCGGGGGTGTTCGGGGGTTCCCAGCCGGGCAGGGAGGTGTGGGCGATCTGGCAGGCGTACGCCAGGCCGCCGTAGGTGACCTGCGCGCCTACGGCGTACGGCTGGTAGGGCTGCCAGGTGCCGCCGGTGGGCGGGGTGGGGCTCGGTGAGGCCGTGGCCGTCGGGGAGGGCGAGGGTGGCGTGCCCGGCACGTTGAGCACGAAGTCGAACGTGGCCTGCCGGGCCGAGCCGACCTGCTGCACGTTCATCAGCAGGGCCGGGTCGAACAGGGAGTCGGTGCTGTTGCGGGGCTCGTTCGGGAAGTAAAGCTGCGTGGTCAGCACCGGGCGGCCGGGTGCCTGCACCTTGACGTGGATGTGCCGGGTGCGGCCGGGGTAGAGCCCCGGCACGATGGTGGACAGGGTGAACCGCCCCTGGGGGTCGCTGAACTGGTGGCCCCGGAAGCGGTTGCCGACGTTGTCGTACGCGCCGGCGTTGTCGGCCTGCCAGAAGTCCAGCAGCGCCCCGGCGATGGGCTGGCAGGCCAGGCCGACGACGTAGCCGGTCACGGTCAGCCGGGCGCCCGCGCCGTCGACCATGGCGGTGCGCAGCGGCGAGCCGGGTTTGAAGTACGGCCCCTCCATCTGCGGCGGGGTGAGATCGTCATCGTCGCAGGACTCGGGCGTGACCGCTAGCGGCTGCCCGGAGGGCGTGCTCGCTAGGGCGGGCATCCCGGCCAGCAGCGGCACGGCCGGCACGACCAGCGCCGCGCGCAGCAGGGCCTTGCGGGTGACACCCGGCTGGCGGGCTTCTGGATCAGTCATGGCGGGTCTCCTTCGTGGGACGTCGCCGGAAACGCTAGAGCGGCGCATAGCCACCATTCGATGGACGTGATCGGGTGTTCGTGGTGTTTTCCACGAGTCCCCACGTCCAGGACGCCGCCCGCCGGAACTCCCCCGCGCTCGAACCGGTCTCCCTGCGGAAGAACCGGCAGAAGTACGCCTGGTCGGCGAAGCCCAGCTCGCGGGCTATCTGCGCGATGCTCAGCCGGGTGCCGGCCAGCAGCCGCATCGCCTCCACGGTGCGGGCGTGGCGGATCAGCTCGCCGGGCGAGCGCCCGGTCACCTCGCGGACCGCCTCACCCAGGTAACCCTGCGAGACGCCCAGCGCCGCCGCGCATTCGCGGACCGAGAGCGCCCCGCCGCGCGGCCCGGTCAGCAGGTCCAGGAAGCGTCCCGCCAGCTCGGCCCGCTGCCCCGTCACCGCCGGAGCGGGCGCACCGGTGGCGCGGGCCGCCTTGGTCAGCAGGACGCGCAGGTAGGCCTGCACCACGCCGAGCGAGTCCGCGGCAGGCTCGTCGTACTCCCGGCGCATACGGCTGACCAGCCCGAACGCCTCGTCGGCGACCTCGGGGCCGAGGGTGCGGCACGGCTGGTGTCCGAGCAGGTGCAGCAGTTCCCGGACGCGGGGCCACCCGGCGAGGAACTCCTCGCCGAACAGGATCAGCCAGCCGTCCAGGTCGACCGCGTCCTGCCAGTGGTGGGCGCGGCCGGGCAGCACGACGGCGAGGTGCGGCGGCTCCAGCGGGTACGCCGCAAGGTCCACCACGTGCGCGCCGGTGCCCGCGCGGACCAGCGCCACCTCGTAGAAGGTGTGCCGGTGCGGGAACGGGGCGTGCGACAGGGGGCCGAGCGCGTCGAACGTGTCGATCGCGAACGGCACCGACAGCGGCTGCGGCACCGTGAGCCGGTGCAGTGGCAGGGACATCCCCCGAGCCTGCTGCCTCGATCCACGGGGCGGCAGATATCAGCCCGGTCCTATCACACCCTGATGGCCGGTTTGCTTATCGTAAACAATATGACCTGTTTGGAAATACAAGGTTTCCAGTGGGGTTCCTAGATTCCCCGGTGTGACGCCGAAATCCAAACTCTTCAGTGTTCTGATCGCCGTGGCGGCCCTCTCATCCGCCATGGTGATCACGTCGGCCAACGCCGGCTCCACACCCGCTCCCGCTCCCCTGCCCGTCGCCGCGGACCGCGGCATGGTCTACGAGCTGGCCCGCACCCTGCGCATCAGCCCCGATCAGGCACTGGCCCGGCTGGGTCGCGAGGCGGCGTTCGCCCGCACCGAGCAGCAGCTGCGCGGCGCGCTGGGCAGCGGCTTCGGCGGGGCCTACCTCGACACCGACGCCTCGACGCTGACCGTGGCCGTGACCACCGCCGCCGACAGCGCCCGCGTGCGGGCGGCCGGGGCCGTCCCGGTCACCGTCGCACACAGCGAGGCCCTGCTAGTACACGAGACGGGCCGCCTCGACCGGCGGGCCGCCACCGCGCCGAAGCAGGTCCCGGGCTGGTACCCCGACGTGCGCAGCAACCGGGTCGTCGTCCTCTACCGGGACGGCGCGCTGAACGCGGCCCGCACCTGGGCCGCGTCGAGCGGCCTCGACACCGCGATGGTCCGTTTCGAGGCCAGCGCCGAGCAGCCGCAGCCGCTGATCGACATCATCGGCGGCAACGCGTACTACATCGGCAGCGGCACCCGCTGCTCCGTCGGGTTCGCGGTCACCGGCGGTTTCGTCACCGCGGGCCACTGCGGCAGCACCGGGGCGAGCACCACCCAGCCCAGCGGCACGTTCGCCGGCTCGAGCTTCCCCGGCAACGACTACGCCTGGGTGCGCACCGCCACCGGCAACATCCCGCGGGCCCTGGTGAACCGCTACTCCGGCACGGTGCCGGTGGCAGGTTCGCAGGCCGCCGGGGTCGGCGCGTCGGTGTGCCGGTCGGGTTCCACCACCGGCTGGCACTGCGGCACCATCAACGCCCTCAACAGCTCGGTGACGTACCCGCAGGGCACCGTGACGGGCCTGATCCGCACCAACGTCTGCGCCGAGCCGGGCGACTCGGGCGGCTCGCTCATCGCCGGTGACCAGGCGCAGGGCGTGACCTCCGGCGGCTCCGGCAACTGCAGCTCCGGCGGCACCACGTACTTCCAGCCTGTCAACGAGATCCTGCAGACCTACGGCCTGACCCTGACGGTCAGTGGCGGCACCCCGCCGACGAATCCGCCGAGCCCGACCGCCGGACCCACCGGGCCGCCGCCGGGCTGCGGCGGGCTGCCCGGCTGGAGTGCGACGACGGCGTACGCCCCCGGCGCGACCGTCGCCTACAACGGCCGCCGCTACGAGTCGACCTGGTGGTCCACCGGCGCGGTGCCGAGCGACCCCGGTTCGTGGGCCGTCTGGGCCGACCGCGGCGCCTGCTGAACGCACGACCCTCCCCTCAGGTGGCCTGGGCGTCCCGGAGAAACGCCCAGGCCACCACCCTCCACCCCGCAGAAGGAGTCCATCCCGTGAAGTCCATCGGCACACGGTTCACGCTCGCGGCCACCGCCGCGGCCGTGGGCCTCGCCCTGGTGATCCCAGGGGTGTCCGGCGCCAGACCCGCCGAGGCACCCGCCCGCGCCGCCGACCCGGCCGCGCTCGCCGTCACCGCCGCCGACCGGGCCGCCGACAGCGGCTACGACGCGCTGGCCAAGGGCCCGCACGAATCCTTCGTACGCCGCGACGTCGTCGCCGGGTCCGGCGGATTCCAGTACGTCTCCTACGAGCGCACCCACCGCGGCCTGCCCGTGCTCGGCGGCGACGCCGTCGTGGCGACCGACCGCACCGGCACGGTGCGCGGCACCAGTTCCGCACTCGGCCGGGGCGTGCGCCTGGCCTCGACGACCCCGAAGCTGTCCGCCGCACAGGCCGCCGCCGTCGCCCGGCGGCAGCTCGACCGGGTCGGCCAGGCCACGGCCCCGCGCCTGGCCGTGTTCGCCACCCCAGCGCGCGACCGGCTGGCGTACGAGGTCGTGCTCGAAGGCGTGCGCAAGAACGCCCCGAGCCGCCTGCACGTCGTGGTCGACGCCCGCACCGGCGTGGTCCTCGACGTGCGCGACGACGTGCGCTTCGGCACCGGCAGCGGCTACTACAACGGCCAGGTCTCCATCACCACGAGCGGTTCCGGCAGCTCCTGGTCCATGACGGACAACACCCGTCCGGGCATTCGCTGCGGCGGGCAGGGCGGCACCGCGTACACCGGCACCGACGACACCTGGGGCAACGGCTCCGGCACCAACCTGGAGACCGCCTGCGTCGACGCCCTCTACGCGGTGCAGCGCGAGTGGGACATGCTCAGCTCCTGGCTGGGCCGCAACGGCATCAACGGCTCCGGCGGCGGCTTCCCCGCGCGGGTCGGCCTGGCCGAGGTCAACGCGTACTGGAACGGCAGCTACACCAACTTCGGCCGCAACCAGGCCGGGACCGGGCAGGCCACGCCGATCGACGTGGTGGCGCACGAGTACGGCCACGCCATCTTCCAGACCACCCCGGGCGGGGCCGGGTCCGGCAACGAGAACGGCGGCCTCAACGAGTCCACCGGCGACATCTTCGGCGCGCTGACCGAGGCGTACGCCAACAACCCCAACGACCCGCCGGACTACCTCGTCGGCGAGGAGGTCAACCTCACCGGGTCGGGTCCGATCCGCAACATGTACAACCCGTCGGCGCTCGGCGACCCGAACTGCTACTCCTCGGCGATCCCGAGCACCGAGGTGCACGCCGCGGCCGGGCCGAACAACCACTGGTTCTACCTGACCGCGGTCGGCTCGGCCGGCGGTGGCGGCAACCCGGCCAGCCCGACCTGCAACGGCTCCACGGTCACCGGCATCGGCCTGCAGAAGGCCGGCCAGATCTACATGGCCGCACTGAACATGAAGACCTCGTCCTGGCGCTACGTCAACGTGCGTACGGCGACGCTGCGCGCGGCGGTCAACCTGTTCGGCGCGGCGTCGGCCGAGTGCCGCACCGTCAAGGCGGCCTGGGACGCGGTCAGCGTTCCCGCGCAGTCCGGTGAGGCGCAGTGCAGCACCGCGCCCGGCAACGACTTCTCGCTGTCGGTCACCCCGGGCAGCGGCACTGTGCAGCGCGGCTCGGCCGTCACCACGACGGTGGTCACGGCCACCACCTCGGGCAGCCCGCAGACGGTGAACCTCACCGCGAGCGGCCTGCCGTCCGGTGTGACGGCGAGCTTCAGCCCGGCGTCGGTCACCTCCGGCGGTTCCAGCACCCTCACCCTGACCGCGAGCGCGAGCGCGGCGACCGGCTCGGCGGCGGTCACCGTCACCGGGACCGGTTCGGCCACGCACAGCGCGACGTACACGGTGACGGTCACCAGTGTGCCGAGTGGCGACGACTTCAGCGTCGCGCTGTCGCCGTCGTCGGCGACCGTCGCGGCGGGCGGCTCGACCAGCGCGACCGTGGCCACGGCGACCACGTCGGGCAGCGCGCAGGCGGTGAACCTGTCGGTGACCGGCGCGCCCACCGGGGTCACGGCGTCGGCGAGTCCGGGATCGGTGACCTCGGGCGGCAGCGCGACGCTGTCGGTGTCGGTCGCGGCGGGCACCCCGGCGGGCACGTACCCGCTGACGGTGACCGGGGCGGGCCCGTCGGCCACGCACACTGCCGTGTTCACGCTGACGGTGACCGGGGGCGGTGGTGGCTGCGGCGGCCTGCCGGCGTGGAGCTCCACGACGCCGTACTCCCCCGACAACGTCGTGTCGCACAACGGACGCCGCTGGAAGGCGACCTGGTGGTCGACCGGCGCGGAGCCCGGCGCACCCGGCTCCTGGGCGGTCTGGTCCGACCAGGGCGCCTGCTGACCGAATAGGGGGTGGCACAGGGGCCGGACGCCTGACCGCGTCCGGCCCCTGGTGGCTAAGCTGGTCGCCGTGACCACCGCCGACCGGTTCGCCCGCGCCCAATACGTCAGCCTGACGACCTACCGCAAGGACGGCACGCCCGTCGCCACGCCGGTGTGGCTGGCCGTCGACGGTGACGAACTGTTCATCGTCTCGGACGCCGACGCGTGGAAGGTCAAGCGCATCCGGCGGACGAGCCGGGTGTCGCTGGCCCCGTGCGACGTCCGGGGCCGGATCGCGCCTGACGCCGTACACGTGGACGGCACCGCCCGGGTCCTCGACGACGCCGGCACGCAGCGGGTCCGTCAGCTGATCGCCCGCAAGTACTGGATGTCGCGGGTGGGCAACTGGGCCGCGCGGGTCCTGCACCTGCCGAAGAAGCCGGTCGTCGGCATCGCCGTGACCTTCTGAGCGCACGGGTCACCACCAGGAGAACAGAGTTTCCTCCACCGAAACGGTTGCGTCCGAGCCGGACAGGTAAGAAGCTGTCTGAACCCGTGCGATCGGCGACGGGCTATGGGCTGGAGGCGCTCGCGATGAAGGTCACCGACGTGCGGGCGAGCCGGGCGCTGCTCGGCGCGATCATCGCCGGCCTGCTCATGACGGGCCTCATCGCGCTGAGCGCCGGCTGGCTGGCCCGGCCGGACCTGCTGCCCGACGCCGGACCTTCCTGGTACGTCTGGCAGCGGCCAGAACGCTCCACACTGATCATGGCCGGCGTCTGGTCGCTGTACGCCCTGCACCAGGTCGGCTTCTGGGCCTTGATCTGGTACGGCCAGCAACGCGTCGGCAAGTACACCGGACGGCTGCACCTGGTCAACGTGGCCGCGCTGGCGTTCAACGCGGCCTTCGTGCTGCTCCACTTCGCACAGACCCAGCTCTGGTACGACGGCCTCGCCCAGGACGTGTCGATCTGGTCGTCGCAGTTCTCCGTCATCATCCTGCTGGTCTGGGTGCTGCTCATGGAGAACGACCGGCGGGGCCTGCTCTTCGGCAGGACGATCCCGACACCCGGCGGCGCGGGCGTGCGCGAGTGGGCGCGCAAGTACCACGGCTACTACTTCGCCTGGGCCGCGGTGTACACGTTCTGGTACCACCCGATGGAGACCACGACCGGTCACCTGATCGGCTTCCTCTACATGTTCCTGATCCTGGTGCAGGGCAGCCTGTTCCTGACCCGCGCGCACGTGAACCGCTGGTGGACGGTGACGCTGGAGGTCATGGTGCTGTTCCACGGCGCGATCGTCGCCCTGAACAGCCCGAAGCAGCTGTGGTTCCAGTTCGGCTGGGGCTTCGCCACGATCTTCGTGATCACACAGATGCACGGCCTGGGCCTGAGCCGGTGGGTGCGCTGGCTGATCGGCCTGGCCTACGTCGGCTCGGTCGGCGTGGTCGTCTCGATCCTCGGCACGGCGAAGCTGGCGACGCTGCCCCGGGTGCCCGCGGCGGAGTACGTCGGCGTGTTCGTCCTCGCCGCGATCTTCGCGGCCGGGCTGTGGATCGCCCGCCGGGTCGGGTCCCGCCGCGCTCCGTCCGCCGAACCGGCCGCCGAGGCCGGCGCACCGGCCGACGCGCAGGTCGGGGTCTGACCGCCGAGGGCAGGACAGCGCGCCTCCGCCGACGCCCTTCGCGCACCGACAAGGTCGTCGTCGACGTCTTCCGCTACTTCTGCGGCGGCCGCGCGGCATACTCGACAAAAGGGAGGTCGGCCGCCTGGACGGGAGCCGGGTATGCGGATCCGAGAACGCTCGCTAACCCCCGTCGCCGCGCTGCTGTCGGGGCTGCTCGCCGGGATCGTCGGCACCATCTGCATGGACACGTTCCGATACCTCGCCTACCGCCGCACCGGGGGCAGGGACCGACCCCTGGCCTGGGAGTTCGCGCCGGCCGAGAGCTGGGCGGAGGCACCCGATCCGGGTCAGGTCGCCAAACGCGTCGTCGAGGGCTTCACGCAGCGTGAACTGCCCGACCGCTGGGCGTTTCCGGCCAGCACCGCCGCGCACTGGGGCTACGGCTCCGGCTGGGGCGCGCTCTACGGCATCGTGGCCGGTTCCCTGCACGACCCGCGTCCGCTGTACGGGCTGCCGTTCGGCGCCACCGTCTGGAGCAGCGATTACGCCGTGCTGCCACTGGCCGGGTTGTACAAGCCGATCTGGGAGTACGACGCGAAGACGCTGGCCACGGACCTGACCGGGCATCTGGTCTACGGCCTGGGCACCGGCACAGCGTTCTGGCTGATCACGAGATGGTGGTCGGGCGCGGCCCGCCGCCACTGACGGCCCTCCAACCTCGGTCAAGACGTTGGCGGCAGCACCGTGTCGAGGGTGGCCGCCCACTGCCGCAACACCCGGGCCCGGCGGGCGGTGTCGTCGTGCAGCAGCTCGCCCAGGCCCAGGCCGCGCGCCAGGTCGAGGGTCGCCTGCACGGTCTCCCGTGCGCCCGGGGTCTGCTCGTCGACGCGTAGCAGCTCGACCGCCATGCCGTGCGCGGTGCGCCCCAGTGCCGCCTCCAGCGGCCGCACCTGGTCGCGCAGTGACGCGTCCACCGCCGCCGCGGTCCACACGTGCAGCGCGGCCCGGAACAGCGGCCCGCGATACAGCCCGACCAGCACGACCAGCACCTGCTCGGTGCGCCGGGGACCGCTGCGCAGACCCGCGACGGCACCCTCGATCTCGGCGGCACGCACCTCCGTCATGTGTTCGATCAGCCCGGTGACCAGGTCCTCCCGGGTCGGGAAGTGGTGCTGGGCCGCGCCGCGGGAGACCCCGGCGCGCTCGGCGACGACGGCGACCGTCGTGCCGGACCACCCGAGTTCCGCCATGCACTGCACCGAGGCCTCCAGCAGCCGCCGGCGGGTGGCGCGGCTGCGATCCTGCTGCGGTTCACGTACGGGGGTGGTCGGCACGGCGATCACGCTACCCGGGGCTCAGTAGGACCTGGGCAGGCCCAGGCTGTGCTGGGCGACGAAGTTGAGGATCATCTCCCGGCTGACCGGGGCGATCCGCCCGAGCCGGGACGCGACCAGCAGCGTGGCCAGCCCGTACTCGGTGGCCAGGCCGTTGCCTCCGTGGGTCTGAATCGCCTGGTCGACGGTCTTCACGGTGGCCTCGCCCGCCGCGTACTTGGCCATGTTCGCCGCCTCGCCGGCCGCCTGGTCGTCGCCGCTGTCGTAGAGGAACGCCGCCTCGCGGGTCATCAGCCGGGCCAGCTCGACCTCGATGTGGCAGGCCGCGAGCGGGTGGCTGATCGCCTGGTGCGCGCCGATCGGCGGCCCCCACACGGTGCGGTTCTTGGCGTACTCGACGGCCCGCCCCAGCGCGTACCGGGCCATGCCCAGGGCGAACGCCGAGGCCATGATGCGCTCGGGGTTCAGCCCGGCGAACAGCTGCAGCAGGCCCGCGTCGGCGCTGCCGACCAGCGCGTCGTCGGGCAGCCGCACCTCGTCGAGGAACAGGTTGTACTGCTTCTCCGGCGCGACCAGCTCGGTCGGGATCTGCTGCGCGGTGAACCCGGGCGCGTCGGTCGGCACCACGAACAGCACGGGCTTGAGCCGCCCGGTGCGCTCGTCGGCGGTACGCCCCACGACCAGCACCGCTTCGGCCTCGTCGATACCGGAGATGTAGGTCTTGCGGCCGGACAGCAGCCAGCCGTCGCCGTCGCGGGTCGCGGTGGTGGTGAGCTTGTGGGAGTTCGAGCCGGCGTCGGGCTCGGTGATCGCGAACGCGAAGATCTTCGTCCCGTCGGCCAGGCCCGGCAGCCAGCGCCGCTTCTGCTCCGGGGTGCCGAAGCGGGAGATCACCGTCGCGCAGATGGCCGGGGAGACGACCATCATCAGCAGCGGGCAGCCGGCCGCGCCGAGTTCCTCGCAGACGGCGGCGAGGTCGCCGATGCCGCCGCCTCCGCCGCCGTACTCCTCGGGCACGTGCACGCCGAGGTAGCCGAGCCGGCCGGCCTCCTGCCACAGCTCGGTGGTCTTCTCCCCCGCCCGGGTGCAGCGCAGGTAGTAGTCGTGGCCGTACTTGCCGGCCAGGTCGGACACGGCGCGGCGCAGGGCCTGGCGCTCGTCGCTCTCAAGGATCACGGTTGGGCCTCCGGCGGGGTGACGACCGCGAGCACCGCGCCGACCTCGACCTGGTGGCCGACGGCCACGGGCAGGTGAGTCACGGTGCCGTCGGTCGGGGCGGTGATCTCGTGCTGCATCTTCATGGCCTCCAGCCACAGCAACGGCTGGCCGGCGGTGACCTGGTCGCCTTCGGCGACGGCGAGGCGGATGACGGCCCCGGGCAGCGGCGCGAGCAGCGACCCGCTGGCGACCTGCGTCTCCGCCTCCGGGAAGCGTTCGACCGGCCGCAGGCTGACCGGCCCGAGCACCGAGTCGACACAGACCGTGTCCGGGTACGCCGCGACGGCGAACACGTGCCGCACGGTGCCGCGCCCCAGCTCGACCCGCGTCGGCGTGACCTCACCGACGACGAGGTCGGGCTCGTCCTCGATCCGCACGCCGTCGCGGGCGCGCCGGTAGCCGACGTCGACCCGCCCGGCCGGGGCCTGGTAGGCCCGGTTCTGCGGCGCGGACGCGACGTTGCGCCAGCCACTCGGCAGTCCGGTCACGACGGTCGCCTCCGCGCGTTCGGCAGCGGACGCGGCCAGCGCGGCGGCGTACGCGGACAGCCGTTGCGCGTCCTCGTCGGCCAGCGGCCGGGCGAGCATGTCGAGCCCGTGCTGCTCGAAGAACGCGGTGTCGATCCGCCCGGCCAGGAACGCCGGATGCCGGAGCACGTTGACCAGCAGATCCCGGTTGGTGACCAGCCCGTGGATCCGCGCCTGCGCCAGCGCCCCCGCCAGGGCACGCGCCGCCTGCGCCCGCGTCGGCGCCCACACGATCACCTTCGCCAACATCGGGTCGTAATGCGGCGTGACGACATCCCCACCAGCGAACCCGCTGTCCACCCGCACCACGACACCCCGCGCCACCGGAGTGCCGAACTCGGTGGTGGCGGGGAGGGTGAAGGTGTGGAGGGGGCCGGTTTGGGGGCGCCAGGTGTGGGCGGGGTCCTCGGCGTAGAGGCGTACCTCGATGGCGTGGCCGTGGACGGGGGGCGGGGTGGGTGGGAGGGCCGCGCCTTCGGCGATGTCGAGTTGGAGGGCGACCAGGTCGAGGCCGGTGACGAGTTCGGTGACGGGATGTTCGACCTGCAGACGCGTGTTCATCTCCAGGAAGTGGAAGGAGCCGTCGGACGCGGCGAGGAACTCGACGGTGCCCGCGCCGCGGTAGCCGATCGCGGCCGCGGCGGCGGTGGCCGCGGCGTGCAGGCGTTCGCGCATCGCCGGGTCGACCATCGGCGACGGGGCCTCCTCGACGACCTTCTGGTGGCGGCGCTGGATGGAGCACTCGCGCTCGCCGACCGCCCAGATCGTGCCGTGCACGTCGGCCATGACCTGCACCTCGATGTGCCGCCCGGTGGCCAGGTAGGGCTCGCAGAACACGGTCGGGTCGCCGAACGCGGCGGCGGCCTCGGCGCGGGCGGCCTCGACCTGGTCGGGCAGGTCGGCGAGGGTGCGCACGACACGCATGCCCCGGCCGCCGCCACCGGCCGAGGCCTTGATCAGCACCGGCAGGTCGGCCTCGGTGACCGTGGCCGGGTCGAGTTCGGGTAGCACGGGCACGCCCGCGGCGGCCATCAGCTTCTTCGACGCGATCTTCGAGCCCATCGCGTCGATGGCGTCCGGCGACGGCCCGACCCAGGTCAGCCCGGCGTCGATGACGGCCTGCGCGAAGGCGGCGTTCTCCGACAGGAAGCCGTAGCCGGGGTGCACCGCGTCCGCGCCGGCCGCGACCGCGGCCTCGATGACGAGGTCGGCGCGCAGGTAGGTGTCGGCGGCGGTGACGCCGGGCAGCCGTACCGCGATGTCGGCTTCTCGGGTGTGCAGGGCTCGGGCGTCGGCGTCGGAGCACACGGCGACGGTGGTGATGCCGCGTTCGCGGCAGGTGCGGAAGACACGGCGGGCGATCTCGCCCCGGTTGGCGACCAGCAGTCGGGAGATCATCTCGTCACATCCGGAAGACGCCGTAGGGACCCGGGCCGGGGTCGGGGGCCGATTGCACCGCGGACAGGCACAGGCCGAGCACGGTGCGGGTGTCGCGGGGGTCGATGACGCCGTCGTCGTAGCCGAGCCCGGACAGCACCATGGGCAGCGACTCGGCCTCGATCTGGTTCTCGACCATGGTGCGGACGACCTGGTCGGTGTCCTCGTCGTAGGGCCGCCCGGCAGCGGCCGCCGACTGCCGCGAGACGATCGACAGCACGCCCGCGAGCTGCGCACCGCCCATGACGGCAGACTTCGCGCTGGGCCACGCGAACAGGAAGCGCGGGTCGTACGCCCGCCCGCACATGCCGTAGTGCCCCGCGCCGTAGGACGCGCCGATGAGCACCGAGATGTGCGGCACGGTGCTGTTCGACACCGCGTTGATCATCATCGCGCCGTGTTTGATGATGCCGCCCTGCTCGTAGTCCTTGCCGACCATGTAGCCGGTCGTGTTGTGCAGGAACAGCAGCGGGGTGCGGGTCTGGTTGGCGAGCTGGATGAACTGCGCCGCCTTCTGCGACTCCGCGCTGAACAGCACCCCGCGCGCGTTGGCGAGGATGCCGACGGGGAAGCCGTGCACGCTCGCCCAGCCGGTGGCCAGGCTCGCGCCGTACTCGGGTTTGAACTCGTCGAAGCGGGAGCCGTCGACGACCCGGGCGATCACCTCCCGCGGGTCGAACGGGGTGCGCAGGTCCGGCGGCACGATGCCGAGCAGTTCCTCGGCGTCGAACAGCGGCTCGGCGGCGTCCGGCGACGGGGCCGCGCCGAGCTTGCGCCAGCGCAGCGACGCGACGATGCGCCGCCCCATGCCGATGGCCTGCACCTCGTCGTCGGCCAGATAGTCGGCCAGGCCGGAGACGCGGGCGTGCATCGCCGCGCCGCCCAGCGACTCCTCGTCGGCGTCCTCACCCGTGGCCATCTTGACCAGCGGCGGGCCCGCCAGGAACACCTGCGACCGCTCCTTGATCATCACAACGTGGTCGCTCATGCCCGGCACGTACGCCCCGCCCGCGGTGGAGTTGCCGAACACCAGCGTCACCGTCGGCACGCCCGCCGCGGAAAGCCTGGTCAGGTCGCGGAACAGCCGCCCGCCGGGGATGAAGATGTCCTTCTGGCTCTGCAGGTCGGCCCCGCCCGACTCGACCAGGTTCACCAGCGGCAGCCGGTTCTCCCGCGCGATGTCCATCGCCCGCAGGGTCTTGCGCAGGGTGTACGGATTGGATGCCCCACCCCGCACCGTCGGGTCATTCGCGATGATCATGCATTCGGTGTTCTCGACGACGCCGATCGCGGTCACCACGCTCGCCCCGACCGGGTAGTCGGTGCCGTACGCGGCCAGCGCCGACAGCTCCAGCAGCGGCGAGTCCCGGTCCACCAGCAGCTCGATGCGCTCGCGCGGCAGCAGCTTGCCCCGGTCGTGGTGCCGCTTGACGTACTTCGGCCCACCCCCGCCCAGCGCCTTGGCGTGCTCGGCGTCGAGCGCGGCGAGCTTTTCGAGCAGCGCACCGCGGTTGCCCGCGTACGCGGCCGCGCCGGTGTCCAGGGTGGATCTCAGGATCACAGCAGTTCCTCCGGGATGTCGACATACCGTGAACGCAGCCACTCGCCCAGGCCCTTGCCCTGCGGGTCGAACCGGGTGCCCGCGGAGACGCCGTCGCCGAGCAGCCCGTCGACGACGAAGTTCAGGGCCCGCAGGTTCGGCAGCAGGTGCCGGGCGACGGGCAGCCCCGCCGCTTCGGGCAGCAGCTTCACCAGCGCGTCCTCGGTGAGCGTCGCCGCCAGCCACGCGTACGCGGCCTCGCTGCGCACCCAGACGCCGATGTTGGCGCTGCCGCCCTTGTCGCCGCTGCGTGCCCCGGCGACCCGCCCCAGCGGCACCCGCCGCGTCGGCCCGCGGCCGGTCCACGGTGCTGTCGCCGCGCCGCCCGGATCGGCAGCCGTCGGGCCCGGCTCGACGCCGGCAGCAGTGCGCTGCGCGGCGTCGCCGGAGGGCCCATCGGGGCCGAGCGGCTCGATCCGTTGCTCGGCGCCGTCCGGCAGCACCACCACGTGCGGGACCTGGTCGGCCGACACGGCCGCCGAGGTGAACACCCCGAACGGGGTCGCGTCGCCGGGCGGGGCGAGCAGCGTGAAGCCCGGGTAGCTGGACAGCGCCAGCTCGACGGCGGCCCCGCTGAAGGCGCGCCCGGCCACGGACGGGTCGGGATCCTTGACGGTGGCGTGCAGCAGCGCGCTGGCCTCCTCCTGCCCGTCGGCGTCGGGGTGGTCGGTGCGGGCCAGCCGCCACACCAGCTCGGCGGGCGCGCGCTTCAGCGAGACTTCGAGCTGCTCGCGGACCAGCGCCGCCTTCGCCTCGATGTCCAGGCCGGTGATCAGGAAGGTGACGTCGTTGCGGAAGCCGCCGAGCGAGTTCAGCCCGACCTTCAGCGTCGCCGGCGGCGCTTCGCCGCGCACTTCGGTGATGCGCACCCGGTCGGGGCCGTCCTCGGCCAGCACCACCGTGTCGAGGCGGGTGGTGACGTCGGGTCCGAGATACCTCGGGCCGTCCACCTCGTACAGCAGCTGGGCGGTGACCGTGCCGGTGTTCACGACACCGCCGGTGCCGGGGTGTTTGGTGATGACGCTCGTGCCGTCGGCGTGCAACTCGGCGATCGGGAACCCGGGCAGGCCCATGGCGTGCTCGGTGAAGAACGCGTAGTTGCCGCCGGTCGCCTGCGCGCCGCACTCGATCACGTGCCCGGCCGCGACGGCACCGGCCAGGGCGTCGAAGTCGTCGCGTGCCCACCCGAAGTGGGCCGCGGCCGGGCCGACGACCAGCGACGCGTCGGTGACCCGGCCGGTCACCACGATGTCGGCCCCCTGCCGGAGTGCATACGCGATGCCCCACGCGCCGAGGTACGCGTTCGCGGCCAGCGGCGCGCCCAGCCCCAACTCGCCCGCGCGTTCCAGCAGATCGTCGCCGGTCACGTACGCGATGCGCGGGCTCAGCCCGAGCCGCCCGGCGAGCGCGCCGAGCGCCTGCGCGAGCCCGGCCGGGTTGAGTCCGCCCGCGTTGGCGACGATGGTGACGCCCCGGTCGAGGGCCGGACCGAGGCACTGCTCCAGCTGCCGCAGGAACGTCTTGGCGTATCCGGTGGCCGGGTCCTTCATCCGGTCACGGGCCAGGATCAGCATGGTCAGCTCGGCGAGGTAGTCGCCGGTGAGCACGTCGACCGGGCCGCCTTCGAGCATCTCCCGCATCGCCGAGGCCCGGTCGCCGTAGAAGCCGGAGACGTTCGCGATCCGCAGCGGCGTGCTCGCGGCCCCCGCAGGTCGTTCGCCGCCGATGGCGGCCGTCGGCTCGCTCATGCCGTGCCCTGCGCCGCGAACTGGCCGCGAGCGCGGCCCGTGCCGGGCGGGCCGGCGAAGGCCTGGGCGATGTCGAGCCAGCGGTCGGCGTCGGCTCCCTCGGCGCGTACGGCGAGGTCGGCGCGGTGTCGCCGCTGGGTGACCAGCAGGCAGAAGTCCAGGGCGGGGCCGGTGACGCGTTGGGCGGCCTCCTCGGGTCCCCATGTCCACTCGTCACCGGCGGGACCGGTGAGCCGGACGTGGAACGGCGCGATGGGCGCGTCGAGCCCGTGCGCGGCGTAGGCGAAGTCGCGGGCCCGTACGCCGATGTGGGCGACGTGGCGCAGCCGGCCGGTCGGGGTCCGGGCGACGCCGAACGTGTCGGCGAGGTCCTGGCCGTGCGCCCAGGTCTCCATGATGCGGGCGGTCGCCATGGACGCGGCGCTCATCGGCGGCCCGTACCAGGGCAGCCGGGTGCCGGGCGGAACGGCGGCGAGCGCGGCCCGCAGCCGGGCCCGGGTGTCCCGCCAGCGGCCGAGCAGCTGCTCGGGCGGCAGCACGGCGAGCCGTTCGGCTCCGGCGTCGACGAAGCGCAGCGGGTCCGGCGAGTCGGCGATCTCCTGCAGCGCGCCGGCGAAGCCGGCCGGATCGGTCGCGGCGAGCAGGGAGCGCTCGTCGGTCCACAGCAGATGGGCGATCTGGTGCGCGACGGTCCAGCCGGCGGCCGGGGTCGGCGTCGCCCATCGGTCCGTCGCCAGGTCCGCGACGAGCCGGTCGGCGTCGGCGCTCTCGGCGTCGAGATCGGCCAGCAGCGCCTCGATTTCCGCCATCGGGGGTGCTCCCTCCAGTCGGTTCCACCCTTCCGCCGAGCCACAAAAAAGTCAAGCGTGCTTGATTTTATTATGAGCCTGGGGCACCCGTCGGGTCTTCCCGGCCACCGGTCAGAGCGGGTCGACGTACCGCCAGTGGCCGCCCTCGCGCAGGAAGCGGCTGTGCTCCTCCAGCACGCCCGGCCGGCCGCCGTCGCGGTAGTGGGCCCGGAAGAGCACCGTGCCCTCGGCGTCGAACATCGTGCCGTGGTCGGAGGCGAGCACCTCCAGCGCGGTGTAGCGCGGCCCGCCGGCCAGGTCCAGCTCCCCCGGCCGGGTGCTGGAATGCCAGGTGCGCAACAGGTAGGCGACGTCCCCGAGCGCGAACGCGCTGTACCGCGAGCGCATCAGCTGCTCCGCGGTCGGAGCCTCGCCGCCGCGGTGCCAGCGCCCGCAGCACTCCTCATACGGCCGGCCGGTCCCGCAGGGGCAGGCGGCGGGCCGCGGTTCGGGCTTCCTGCGTGCTCGTGCCATGGTCACCATGGTGGCGCATCAGCGTTCCGGCCTCCCACGGGACACCCGCCGGCGCCTGTTTGATCTTCTGAGCCGCCCGTCGGAGGATGGCGGCATGGCGGTCGCGGAACTGGTCTGGGACATGGACGGCACGCTGCTCGACTCCACGGCCGTGGTGCCGGCGGCGTTCGTGCGCGCGGTCGCACGGCTGGGTGGACAGCCGGTGAGCCCGGCGCAGGCCGTCGCCGCGTATCCGGTGGGCACCCCTGAGGCGATCCTGGCGCATCTGGTCGGACGGCCCCTCGGCCCGCACGAGACCGACGTCTACTACCAGGAACTGCACGGCGCAGAGGTCGCCCCCTATCCTGGAATCGTCGAAACGCTTGCCGCGCTGCGGGAGCGGGGACGGGCGGTGGCGGTGTTCACCGGGGCGAGCACCCGGGGCGCTCGCATGCTGCTCGACGCGGCCGGGCTGACGGTGGATGTGCTGATCGGCGGTGACCATGTTCGTCGACCCAAGCCCGCTGGGGACGGTGTGCTACTGGCTGCCGAGCGGCTGAAGGTCGCACCGGGCGCGGTCGCGTACATCGGCGACTCCCCACTGGACCTGCGCGCGGCCGCCGCGGCCGGCAGTGTCGGCGCGGCTGCTGCCTGGGGCCACCTGTACGACGCGCAGGAGCCTGCCGACTACGCGCTGGCTCGGCCGGAGGCGGCCCTGGGGCTGCTCAGGTGACTCAGCGGCCGTAGTTCAGGAGCGCAACGGCGAGGCAGATCAACGCGACGGTGGTCGCCACGGTGCGCACGTGGTTCCACCGCGACCACTTGGCCTCGTCGAACCGGGCCCGCACGCCGGCCAGGTCGGCGATCTGGTCAGGTTCTCCGGCGGCCTTGAGCGCGTTGTTCATCGGCACGTTGACGGCAATCGTGATCACGAAGACGGCCAGGTACAGCACGAGCGCGGCGATGGTCCAGCTCAGTGCCGGGCTGCCCGGCCCGAACAGCAGCAGCACCGAACCGGCGGTGAAGACCAGCGCACCGAGAAAGCCACCGAGCATGAACCACGGGTTGATGATCGCCCGGTCGAGTGCCTGGAACGCGCCGACGAACGTCCGGTCGTCGGTACGCCGCAACCCGGGCATGACGGTGTGGGAGTACAGACCGAACACCCCTGCCATGATCCCCATCGTCACCGTCGCCGCCACCAGCACGACCATCCGCACAGCGTCCACATCGCCCCCTCGGTCCGAGCACTACCGGCGCGATCCTATGCGGCCTGCTGAATCGCGTCATCAGCTCCAGATGCACCCGGCAGTCCGCCACCGCAGGCGGCGGTCCGAACACACCTAGCCGGCGCGGTCGTCGAGCAGGCCGCAGAGCAGGGCGCGGACGGCGCGTTCGAACAGGTCGACGGCGGGCAGTCCGGGTGAGCTGCCGGTGAGCGCCGCGGTCAGACGCGGGTGGCGGACCGGGTCCATCGCGGCGAAGTCGATGGCCGTGGGAGCGGCGGCACTGCGGGCGAACAGCATGATCACGCCGTTGAGCACGCCGATGGCCTCCATCTTGCGCAGCGTCGTCCGGTCGAGCGCCGCCATCGCCTGCAGGCAGTGCTCGAACCAGCACAGCGTGTTCGGACCCGGCGCGGAGCTGGTGGGCACCGCGTCGAGCAGCCAAGGCTGCGCCACGTAGAGCGCACGGGTGGCCTCGGCGATCCGGACCAGCTCGCCGAGCCAGTCCTCATCGGACCGAGGGGTGTGGGCGAATCCGGCCATGGCGGTGTCGACCATGAGGTCGAGCAGCTCGTCACGGGAGGCGACGTAGCGGTACAGGGTGCTGGCCGTGGTCTTGAGCTCGGCGGCGACGGCGCGCATGGAGACGGCGGCGAGCCCACCGGCGGACGCCAGCCGGATCGCGGCCGCGGCGATGTCCGCCGGCCGGTGTTCCGGCGAGGGACCGCGCGCGCCCCGCTGGGGCCTGGTCCAGATCGATCCGTGCTGGCCACCCGTCACCTCGCCACTCTAACCGCGAACGACGTACGCAATAGCGCTGCCGGCTCACGGCGTGGGGACTGCGGGAAGATCGGAGTGAGGTTAAGGTGGGCAAGGCCCGCCGCTCCGGGTAAACGGTCACCCATCGGGAGGCGGTCAGCCATGTCCAGCTATGACGTGCTGGTGCTCGGCGGGGTCGGCGTGGACACCATCGTGCAGGTTCCCGAACTGGCGGTCCCGCCGGGTGACTTCCTTCCGGTGTCGCCGATCCGCGACTACGTCGCGCACTCCGGCAACGGCGTCGCGCTGGGCTTCCACGCGCTGGGCCTGCGTACCAAACTGATCGACTTCCTCGGCGACGACATGCTCGGCGCCATGGTGCTGGCCCGCTACGCCGAACTCGGCCTGGACTTCAGCCACCTCACCGCCCCGAACGGCACCCCGCGGGCCGTGAACCTGGTCGACAAGGCCGGTCACCGCTTCTCGTTCTTCGACGGCCGCCACCCCCACGACCTGGTGCTGCCGCCGGACTTCTACCTGCCGTTCCTGCGGCGCACCCGGCACGCCCACATCGCCGGGCACCGGGCCGCGGGCGCGTTCGCCGACGCCCAGCGGCTGGGCGTCACCACCTCCACCGACCTGCACGCGTGGGACGGCGAACTCGACTGGGTATGGCCACTGGCCCGCGCCGCCGACCTGGTGTTCCTCAGCGCGCAGGCGGCCCCGGAGCGCATCGACGACATCCTGCTGGCGGTGCTCAGCACCGGCCGGGCGCAGGTGGTCGTCGCGACCGACGGCGCGGCCGGCTGCCGCGTCGCCACCAGGGACACCCCGCAGGTACGCCGGTATCCGGCGGTCGCTCCCGAGCGGCCCGTGATCGACAGCAACGGCGCGGGCGACGGCTTCAGCACCGCCTTCATGAGCCGGTGGCTGACCGACCGCCCGATCGAGGAGTGCGTGCTGGCCGGATCCGTGTCGGGCGCGTTCGCCTGCGGCGCACCCGGCACCCACGAGGAACTCATCACCGCCGACCAGCTCACCGCGGCCCTGGACCGCACCCGAACCCGGAGCGCCCACACACCGACCTGAACGCAGTTTCGGGGAAACTGCAGCAATCGAACGTTGCATTGCTGCTGTTTCCCCGAAACTGCAGCCGGCGGCGGCCGGCGCGCCCACCGGAGCCGGTCAGGATTCGGCGGGGTAGTCCGTGGAGACGGTGACGTCGGCCCACTTCTCCGTCTCGGCGGCGCGGGACGCCGCGGACTCGCGGGCGCGGTTCAGGGCGTCGGAGCCGAGCAGCAGCCGCAGCGGCGGGTCGGCGGAGTCGGCGAGGTCGATGATCACCTTGGCGGCCCGGACCGGGTCGCCGGGTTCGATGTACTGCTCCCGGAATTTGATCATCGCGCCGACGGACGGCTCGTAGTCTGGCCCGACCGGGGCCGCGAGCTGCGACGCCCCGCCGCCCCACTTGGTGCGGAACCCGCCCGGCTCCACGATGGTGACCTTCACCCCGAACGGCCGCACCTCGTTCGCGAGCACCTCGGAGTAGCCCTCGACACCGAACTTCGCGGTCTGGTACGCCCCCAGCCCCGGCGTGCCGCCGGCCCGCCCGCCGATGGACGAGAACTGGATGACGTGGCCGTGCCGCTGCGCGCGCAGCACCGGCAGCGCGGCCTTGGTGACGTTCACGACGCCGAAGAGGTTCGTCTCGATCTGAGCGCGGAAATCCTCGTCCGGCGTCTCCTCCAGCGACCCGGACACCGCGTAGCCGGCGTTGTTGACCAGGATGTCGAGACTGCCGAACGCGTCGACGGTGGCCTGCACGGCGGCGCGCGACGCCGCGGGGTCGGTGACGTCCAGGGTCACCGCGCGGATCTGGTCGCCGTACTTGCGCACCAGTTCGTCGAGGGTTTCGGGCCGGCGGGCGGTGGCGACGACGTTGTCGCCGTGCTCCAGCACGGCCCGGGTGAGTTCGTAGCCGAAACCGCTGGAGGTTCCGGTGATGAGCCAGTTCTTCGCCATGAGTCCCCCTGTTGATCTGTTCAAGGCGGTGTCTTCGTCAGCGTGGGTCCAGGTCGTCCACCCAGACCGGGACCAGGCCGACGAGCACGTCGACCAGGTCGTCACGTGGGCACGGGTCCGGGCCGGTGAGCCAGTGCACGATCGCGGCGGCCAGGCCGTGGCCGAGGAACACGGCGGTCGTCGCCAGTTCACCCGGCGGCCGCGCCGGGGCGATCCGCAACCGCTGGAAGTAGTACCCGATGTTGTCGGCGAGCTGCTGCCCGAACCGGGCCGTCGCGGCCCCGCCCTCGGCCGAGCCGAACACGGCCAGCAGCTCGGCGCGCTGGCCCTCGACCTGGTCGAGGATGTGCCCGAGCACGATCCGGGAGGCGTGCCGCCCGGTGGCCTCGCCGATCAGCCGCACCTGCACGTCCTGCTCGGAGATCGCCCGCAGGGCCTGCTCCAGGACGTACACCGCCAGGCTGCCCGTGGTGTCGAAGTGCGCGTAGAAGGAGGACCGGTTCAGGCCCGCCTCCGCCACGATCTCGCTCACCGACACCGGGGCACCGGGGTGCCGTCCCGCCACGGCGGTGAACGCCTCGGCGAGCCTGGCCCGGGTGCGTACGGCCCGGGGGTCGCGACTGTGCATCCCCCTGACCTCGGCTCCTGTTCCCACCACGCCACACTAGCCAGCTCAGCGGCACTTCGCCAACATTTGTCGGAGAAATGTTCGGCCACCCGCCCATGCACCCCACGTTTGGCCTGACTTGCCGGCACCTGTGCTCATGCGAAACGCATTTGCTCTGCACCCAAAGCCTTGCTCTGCACCCGTCGATGCAACAGGCCCACACCCCTGTTGCGCGGGTGGGTGCAGAGCAAGCGAATGGGTGCAGAGCAAATGCGCTCGGCGAGCAGTCCTAAGCAGGTCACGCCAGCCGAGCAGGCAGAACCGCGCTCACCAGCGCAGGGTCAGCAGCTGCCCCGGCCATTCGCGGCCGGGCTGCTCGACGGAGAAGGTGTCTCCCCTGGTGAAACCCTGCTTCTCGTAGTAACGCACCAGTGCCCCTTCGCCCCCGGCGAAGCAGTCCAGTCTGATCAGCGTGACGCCCTGGGCGACCGCCAGTTCACGCGCACGCGCCAGCAGTGCGGCGCCCGCGCCCCGGCCCGACGCGGACCGACTCGAGATCAGCAGTTGGACGTAGAGCTCGGGCTCCTCGGCAGGCGGCACGTAAGGCAGGGCTTCGCCGACCGAGAGCGCGCCGACCACGGCCGCGCCGCGCTCGGCGATCCACAGTCCGCCGGCGCGGGCGAATCCCTCGATCTGCGCGATGCGCTTGGGGTTGGTGGAGTGGGGCTCCGTGCCCCACTGGTCATCACGCCCGATCGACACCAGCCACTCGGTCGCCTGGTCCATGAGGGCGAGCACGGCGGCGACATCGTCCAGGCCGCCGGAACGGATCGTCAACGGGATCGAGTCGGGCACCCGATGATCGTAATGTTCCTCGCCTCGGCCGGATACGGCTGTGGCCGGTCCGGACGTGCCCGGACCGGCCACAGCGTGCGGCACCCGACTTACGGGGCCGGGTAATCCACGACGTACACCGGCGAGCCGATGCGGGTGGTGTCAGCCGGGTCGCCGAGGCCGTTGACCACGTGGTCGATCGTGCCGGCGCTCAGGTTGACGGTCATGATGTGGTGCAGCTTGATCCCCGGCCGGTTCGGCACCTCGAAGCCGTTCTCGGTGTGGATCGACGGGTTGTTCTGGTTGAACACGTACACGCCACCGCCGTACAGGGTGTGCGTGCGCACGTGGTCGCCGACCTTGTAACCCGCGTAGCCTTCGACGTCGCCGTTCATCCAGTCAGCCTGCGTCGGCGGGTCGTAGGGCAGCTCGTTCTGGTACAGGATGGTGCGGCCGTTCTCGCCGTTCCACACGGTGTTGTACTTCTGGAAGTGCTCGACGAACAGGCCGTTGGCGTTGACCCGGTCACCGTTGATGATCGCGCCGTACCGGCCGGTGTTGGTGTTCCACCGCTGCGTGTCGGTGAAGCCCTCCACGCCGTGGTCGCCGCGCCACACCCAGGTGTGGTCGATGAGCACGTCGTTGCTGTTGACCTGCAGCGCGGTGTCGGTCTTGCCGACGTGCGGGCCGCCGACGCGGAAGTACACGTCCGACAGCGTGGTCGGGTTGCTCGGCGTCGACCAGCGCAGCAGGTTGTGCTTGCGGCCCACGCGCAGCAGCACGGGCGACTCCTTGAGACCCGCGTCGATGGTGACGCCGGCGATGATGACGCCGGGCACGTCGGCGACGTCGAGCGGCACGGAGCCGTTGACGGCCGTCAGCGTCGCCTGGCCGAGACCCAGCACCACGGTGTCGGGACGCCACACCTCGATGCTGCGCGCGATGTCGTAAACGCCCGGGGTGAGCAGCAGGTGCTTGCCGAGCGCGAGGGCCAGGTTGATCTTCGTGACGGAGTCGCCCGGCTTGGCGACGTAGAAGTCGCTCAGCGGCACGGTGCGGCCCGGGGTCAGGCCGTTCGCCCACGAGACGCCACTGGTGTCGAACTGCGCCGACGGCACCCGGACCTGGTACTTGCCCTGCGCGTCCACGAACAGGAACGGCTTCTCCCGGCTGACCGGGGTGGTGTCCAGCGTGGTGTAGGGCGGGTTCGGGAACGCCTCGTCGGTCGGCGCGCCGACGACGCCGGTGAACACCTGGTTCCACACGCCGTTGGACCAGCCGGCCACCTCGCTGTTGCGGGTGAGCCACTGCTGCTGCGATCCGCTGACCACGAACGGCAGCTTCGAGTCGGCGATGAAGCCGCCGCTGGCGTACTGCGGACCCGCGGTGCAGTAGTCCATCAGCGACAGGTTCGCGCCGGTGATGTTGAGCCGGCGCATGGAGACCGCCTGCGACACACCCCAGAAGTTCGCCGAGGCGCGGCAGCCGTCCTGCCCGGCGGCGTTGACGTTGATCGTCAGGTTGGACAGGGTGCGCCAGAAGTTGACCAGCGCGAGGCAGTTGCTGGTGCCACCGTCGGCCAGGCAGCGGTTGTAGACCTCGACCTTGCCGTTGATCACCACGTCGGTCGGCGACGCGCCCAGGCCGGCGATCTCGGTGTAGTAGCCCACCTTGACCTGGAGCGGCTGCTCGGCGGTGCCGTAGGTGCCCGGCTTGAACAGGAACGCGTACCGGTTGGGCGCCATCTCGGCGTCGACCTGGGCCGTGTGCACCGCGTCCAGGGTGGCCTGGATCTGGCTGACCGGCATGCTCGGGTCGAAGACGGTGACGTTCGCGCCGAAGTTCGGCGTGCCGGACGACGACGGGGTCGCGGCGGCGGCCGGACCGGTGCTGCCGGCGACCACGACGACGGCCGCGAGCGCCGTCGTCAGGCCGAGCGTCACCTTCCGGCGTCGGCGGCCCGCGGACGGTGCCGTGGCACTGCCGGGACTCGTGCTCATCATTGCGTGCAGGTCCTCTCTGCTGGGACTGGTCGGCACGGGTGACCGCGCTCTCGCCCGTGCGAGGTAGGCCCGGCAAGCGAAAACGGCTGCCGGAGAGAGCGCTCTCCCGTGCCTGTCCCCCGGAGCGTAGCCGAGCGGACTCATTCTGGAAATCTCCGTTGTGGACGATGCCGTATCGACCGGATCGGGGTCGACAACGCGGCTTCCCGCCGTCCGCCTGATGACCTGTCGCCCGACCGTCACGCCCTCAGCCGCGTCGACGACCCGCGAACCGACGGCCGAGCGGACCCGGCCGCGTTCACGGGCAGTACTGGACGTGCAGTTCGCTGTGGCCGTTGCGGCTGTGCGGGAATCGGTGCCAGGCCCCCATCGCGATCTCGGCGCAGTAGTGGAGGTCCGGCTCCTGCGCACGGTATGCCGGGGCGTCCTCGGCCAGTCGCCGTACCTGCTCGGCGCGCAGCTCGTAGGCTTCCCGGCTGCCCGTCAGCACCATCGTGTCCGCGGCGACGGACCACAGCAGGTGGTCGCGGTATTCCCGGTACCACGTGCGGCGGTGGTCGGCGGCGGGACGGCCGGGCCACGTCCCCGCCGGCAGGGTGACCGTGTGCGGCCTGCCCGCCCCGAGCCGCGCCCGCACGTCCTTCCACCGCGACGGCGGGAACGCCAGGCTGTGGTGCACCAGCACCAGGTCCAGCGGGCGGGCCCAGGCGCAGGGGTCCGCCGCTGCCGACGCGCGCAGCGGCAGGTACACGATGGTGTGCGGGGAGCGGGCGGCCAGCCCCCAGGCCATCGCGAACATCGCCGCCGAATGCTTGTCCACGCAGAGCTGCGCGCCCAGCGGGCCCTCGCGGAGCCCGGCGAACGCCGGCGGGCGGGCGGCGCGCACCACCCGGTATCGCCTGCCGCCGAGTCCGACCGTGCTGACCAGCACCCGCCACTCGCGCTCGGCCAGGCGGGTCACCACGTCGTCATCACCGGTCGCACTCCCGCAGGCTGTCTCGCATGCCTGGATCATCGCCACACCAGGCTGCTCACGGCAACCGACATTCAGCCCGCCACTTCCGAATGAAGTGTGTTTGCCCGATATCGACTTTATGCGCTGGCACCCCCTAGATTTCGGGTATGGCTACTGAGATGCAGCTCCGCAAGCTGGACAAGGCCTTCGGCCACCTCGACAACGACCGCAGCGGCTACGTCGAGCAGCAGGACTTGACCAACCTCGGCATACGCCTGCTGGCCGAGTTCGGCACCGCGCACGACGCGCCGAAGGCGCTGCGGATCGCCGAGGACTTCTCCACCTTCTGGCAGGAGCTGGCCAAGGCGCTGGACGTCGACCACGACCAGCGACTCAGCCCGCAGGAGTGGCGGCAGGGCTTCACCGAGGCGTTCGTGCACGGCGACGCCTTCGACCGCAGTTTCCGCCCCGGCGCGCTGGCCGTGCTGCACCTGGCCGACACCGACGACGACGGGCGGGTCAGCCGGGACGAGTTCGCCACCATGCAGCGTGCCTTCGGCACCCCGGTCGGCGAGATCAACCTGGCCTTCGACAAGCTCGACGCCGACGAGGACGGCTACCTCACCATCGATGAGCTGATGCTCGGCGTACGCCAGTTCTACATCGGAGCCGACGAGACCGCCCCCGGCAACTGGTTCTTCGGACGCGTCTGAACCCGAGCACGGTGACCAGGGGGCGTGCCGCGGCACGCCCCCTGCCGCGTTCGAGGTCAGACCTGGTCCAGCAGCAGCCCGCTCGGGCCGTAACCGATCTTCCAGTCGTCGTAGACGCCGATCTCCGCGCAGGACTGGCAGCGCAGCGCGACGTAGAGCCAGCGCACGTCGTCCGATCCGTCGTCGTACAGGGAGAAGCCGACCGCGGCGGTGAACTCCTCGTGCCCGCAGTTGCACGCGCAGACCTCGACGTCGTCCTCGTCGTCCCAGTACTCCGCGCTGTCGGCGATGAACCCGTGGACGCCGCAGGCCACGCAGGTTCGGCGCACCGCGCCCTCGTCGTCTGCCATGGCGGCGACCTCGAAGACCCGCCCGCCGCAGGACCGGCACACGCATTCGCGCACCTCGTGCACGGGGTAGGCGTCGTCCTCGGGGCGCAGCAGGAACTCCGCCAGTTCCTCGTACGCGTCCGCCTGCGCCGTTGCGGCCGATCCGCCCACGTCGCCTCCCTTGCCGCGAACGCGCCGTCCGCGTTCACCGCGGCATCATGCATGCCTGGTCCGACAGCGCGGGCAACCCCCTGGGGCACGGCCCGATCCCCGCCGGTGGTAACGGACGCCCGTCGGCGAAAACAGCCGCCAAGGCAAGATCTTTCGCTTGTATGGTGTCCCCCATGCCCGCGCACCCCGACATCACCGGTGACTTCGAGATCCACCTGACCGTGTCGGAGTACCAGATGCGCGCCCTGGCCGAGTTCGCCGCACGGCATCAGGTGAAGTTCGTGCATGTGGTCCTGGATCGCGGGGCGCGGCGCTCCCAGCCGATGCTGACCCTGACCGGCAGCGGAACGCTGGCCGACCAGCACGCCCTGGCCAAGCAGTGGAGGAAGCGGCTGCGTGACGCCATGCTGCACCCGAGACGCACGAAGATCGAGGCCGCGCCGTGGTGCACGGGCGTGCCCGCCACCGACGCCGACGCCGCGGCCGAGCCCGCCGGCCGCTACTTCGAGCATCACGTGAAGCTGCTGCTGCCCGCCGAGGACGTGGCGTCCCTGCTGGCCGTTGCCACGCTGGTCGAGCAGCACGGTGCCCGGCTGTCCCGCAACGCGCGCCGAGTCCGCGACGACGGGCGGCAGGAACGTTTCGTCACCCAGCGCTGCCACGGGGTCGGCCTCGATTCCGCCCGCGACCGGCTCGACCGGCTCATCGCCGCGCTGCGCGAGGCCTCCTGGGAGATCGCCTCCGTGGAGCAGGAGTACGTCGTGCACGATGACCGCCTCTCCCTGGACGCGGACTGGCTCGCGCCGGCTCCGGCCGCACATCCGCGAAACGACCAGCAACGCACGGCCCCACCCGGTGGGCCGAACTACCCGGCCACCTACCGGCCGCTGCCCGACACGCCCGGAGTCTCGCAGGGCGTGGCCTTCGACCCGGCGCTCAAGCAGCACCAGAGCGCCTACCGGCCGAGCGAGCCCGTGTTCGACGGCGCGGGCACGGCCCGGCAGTGGAAGCGAGCCCGCCGGCAGGCCATGACCGAGTTGCTGAACGCGGTGCAGCGCACGCCGTACGCCGGGCAGCTCGTGCTGCGGGGCAGCGCCGTCATGGCCGCATGGTTCGGCGGCGATGCCCGCGAACCCGGCGACGTCGACTTCGTCGTCGAACCGTTCTCGATGAGCCGCAGGAGCACAGAGGCCGCCGCGATGCTCGACGCGATCCTCGACGAGCTGCGCGCCCGGCCCGGCGTGAGCCTCGACCCGAGCCGGGCCGTCCACTCCGAGATCTGGACCTACGAGCGGGCCGACGGACGCCGCCTGGTCATTCCGTTCGACGCGCCGGGCGTGCCGGGCGGCTCGGTGCAGGTCGACTTCGTGTTCAACGAGCACCTGCCGATCGAGCCGGTCGCGGTGGCGCTCGACGGCGTCGACACAGTGATGCGGGCGGCCTCGCCCGCGCTGTCGCTGGCCTGGAAGCTGATGTGGCTGGCCACCGACCGGTATCCGCAGGGCAAGGACCTTTACGACGCGGTGCTGCTCGCCGAGCACACGGCGGTGGAGCTGCGGCTCGTCCGCGGCCTGATCCGGCCCGAACTGGCCGAGCAGGCCGACGCCTTCACCGCCGAGTCCGTGCTGGACTGGACCGTCGACTGGGAGAACTTCATCCGCGAGTACCCGTCCATCCCCGGTGACGGCGAGGCCTGGCAGCGGCGGCTCGCCCTGGCCCTGCACCGGAGCTGGTCGGCCGCATGACGTCTGGCAGGGTGGTGAGGTGCTGATCTACAAGATCCTGCTGCCATCGGAATGGGCGGCGTTCGAACGGGCCGGACGGTTCGACGGCTCGCCGTTCGACCACGAGTCCGGGTTCATCCACCTGTCCTCGCGCGAGCAGGTCGCGGCGACCGCGCTGCGGGTGTTCGGGAACGAGCCGGAGCTCGTCGTGGCCGCCGTGGACACGCAGGCGGTCGAGGAGTCGCTGCGCTGGGAGGAGTCCCGCGACCGAGGCGTGTTCCCGCACGTGTACGGTCCACTGCCGCGCAGCGCCGTGATTGCCGTGCACCACGTCGCAGGGGCGGCGGCGGTCGAGGAGACCCTGCCGCCGCTTTGACGCCCGGTCTGCTGTCCGTCAGTTGCCGCGAACCAGGAATCGGTCGAGGTCGCCGGCGGCCGGGAGGTTCGCCGCGGTCAGGTGGCGAACCTCGCCGCGGAAGTTGCGCAGTTCCAGCCAGCTCCCGGGCGCGCCGTCGGCCAGGTCGCGCAGGAAGCCGTCCAGCCGGTAGCCCGGATACACCTTGAAGGTCTGGTCCCGCAGGGGCCGCGGGCCCTGGATGTCGCAGCGCAGGTCCAGGACGGGACGGGGTTCGCGATCCCAGTCGGCGTACGGCAACGACGCGTGCCCGTGGATCCGCGCGTCGACGAATCCCTCCGAATCGGCGTCGCCGATCTCGCAGTCGTGGATCGGGAACGCTGTGGCGACCCTGGCCCTGATAGCCGGGTACACGGAAGCCGCTCCTCCGAGCGCCGGAGAGCACACCAGCGCGTGGCTGAACGGCCCGGCCGGACGGTCCAGCACGATCTTGTGGTGGGACCGCCCGTCGAACGCGAGATCCCGCCGGGCCACGATGGTCTCCAGGAATGCCGCGATCAGGTCCGCGCAATGTGCTGACTCACGGACGTTGAAGCCGACGGCTCGACGGCCCTCGTCACCGAGGACCAGATAGTGGTAGAAGCCCCTGCCTGGTGAGGCGGGCCAGACCGACGCGTGGCAGACGACGTCGGTGAAGCCCGCCACCGGCAGATACTGCGGCCGGGCGATGCCGAAGGCGGGCTTGGTCTGCGCGTCGGCGATGGTGTCGACCACGAGCGCGGCCGGATCACCGACGGGCGCCGGTGGGCCGGGCACCTCGACGAATCCCTTGCGCAGCCGCTCCCTGATCTTCTTCGCCGTGTGTGCCTGGGCGTGCTGTTCGTCCCGGGCAACGATGGTCGACCCCGTGTTCCGGCCGCCCACCCGGCCCCAGCCGATGAAGCAGCGGATGCCCTCCTGGCGGATCTGCCAGTACTCCCGCTCGTCGCCTTCGCCGCGTTCGAAGCGCCGCCAATCCGTCATCGGTGTCAGGCCTGACCCGGAGGGGCGGGGTCAGGTCCGTCGAGCAGCGCGGCGAGTTCGTCGGGGGCTCGCATGCGCCACGCGTCGGTGACCAGTTCGGTGAGCCGGGCGGCGTCCACCCGGGGCAGCCGCAGCATGACCAGCGGGAAGCCGTCGTAGCCCGGCGTGGTGAAGAACAGGTCGGGCTCGCCGAGCAGCAGCGCCTGCTTCTCGGCCTCGTCGCCGACGTACAGCACCGCGACGTCGGTGCGGATGACGCGCGGCTTGCCGGGCAGGCGCTCCGGGTAGGACCAGACGAAGCCCTTGTTCGCGACCCGGAAGTCGAAGCCCTCGCTGTCGATCTCGACCACCTCGGGCAGCGCGAGCGCCAGCCGGCGCACGTCGTCCGCGTCAGCCACCGCTCCGCCTTCCCGCCGACTGGTCCACGGCCACAGGCTAACCCGTGGGGCGTACAGGACCACCCGTCAGGGCTTCCACGAGATGAGCGGCCCACATCCGGTAACCGGCGGCGCTGGGGTGGAAGCCGTCCTCGGCGTACAGGCCGGTTTCGTCGATGCGCGGGCTGGGCACGTGCAGGGCCGACGGCGTGCTCGCGGCGGCGCGGGCCAGGCGGCGGTCCAGATGCCGGGCGTGCAGTGCCAGCAGGGCGCGGGTCGGCTGGGGCAGGGTCGGGAAGCCCGCGACGTCCGGCACTCCCGCGAGCACGATGCGGCCGCCGGCGCGCAGGCGCGGCCGCAGCGCCGTGATCAGCGCTCCGATGTCGGCCTGCCAGGCGCGACCGGACCGCATCTCCAGCACGTCGTTGACGCCGAGTACGACGACCATGGCGTCATAGGTCTCGTCGGGCAGCTGGGGGACGAGCCGGGCCAGGGTCTTGCGCGCGCTGAACCCGGTGTTGGCGGTGACCCGCCAGGTCACGGGACGGCCGCTGTGCCGGGCGAGGCCGGCCGCGAGCGCGGGCGCGAGCCCGTCGGCCTGGTTGGGCACGCCGACTCCGGCGGCGGTCGACTCGCCGAGCACGAGCACCGCCAGCGGGTCCGGGCCCGGCCCGCCCTCGACGCCGTGGCGCTCCCCTGCGGCCTCGGGCAGCACCGGCGTCCGGCGGCGCACCCGGACCCCCTGCGCGAGCAGGATCGGCGCGACCGCGAAGGCGAGCGGACGGCTGGCTCGTACGGCGATCTGACCCATGATCCGGATGCTAACCGCCGGGCCCGGTCACCGCAGCGTGCGATCCAGGGTGTAGCGGCGCTGCAGCAGCATCGCGACGACCATCAGCACGGCTGGGACGACGCCGAAGCCGAGACGGATCATGGTGTGGGCGGACTCCGACTGCACGACCTCGGTGCCCGCGCTGCTGGCGACGAAACCGCCGATGGCCAGGCAGGCCGCGTACACGTAGGGCCCGAGCGCGCCGCCGGTGGCCTCGGCCGCGGTCCACACACCCGTGTAGGTGCCGGCGCGGGTGGTGCCGTCCGCGCCGCTCGCGCGGATCACGTCGGGCATCATCGAGAACGGCAGCAGCTGCATCGCGGCGAACGCGATGCCGAGCACCGCGACCGCGGCGATCAGCACGGGCAGGCCCGCGGCGCTGCCGAGGGCGAGCACGATCGAACCGGCCACGAACGCGCCCTGTGCGATGAGCAGGCCGGGCTGCTTGCCGATACGGCGGGCCACCACGACCCAGACCGGCGTGGCGATCAGCGCCGGGGCCACGAACGCGGCCACGAGCACCGTCGTCAGGCCGGGGCGGCCGAGCTCGTACTCGGCGAAGTAGGGCACGGCGGCCAGCACCAGGTGGCTGGTGGTGGACATGGCCAGGTAGGAGCCGACGAGCCAGCGGAACTGCGGGTCGCGCAGGGCGACCAGGAGGGTGCGCAGGCCTGCCTTGCCGTGCCCGGTGCTCACCGGGCTCGGGGCGGCCGCGGTCAGCCGCCGCACGCCGCCGATGCCGATCAGCATGGTGACCAGCATCGACGCGCCTAGCACCAGGCCCATGAGCGCGTACCCGGACCGGGTCGGGTCCTCCTTGCCCGCCAGCATCGGCGCGAGCACGCCGCTGAGCAGGATGCCGACGGTGAGCACCACCATCCGGAAGCCCATCAGGCGGGTGCGCTCGTGGTAGCCGATGGCCAGGTCGGCGGGCGTGGACAGGTAGGGCACCTGGTACGCGGCGAACAGCAGGTTGCCCGCGATGAAGGCGACGGCTACCCAGGCGGCGGCGGAGTTGCCGATCAGGCCGCCGGGCACCAGGAACAGGGCGGCGAAGGCGAGCGGCAGGCCGCAGCCGATCATCATCAGGATGCGGCGGTGGCCGCGGCGGGCCAGGTCGGCGTCGGAGAGGTGGCCGACCCACGGGTGCAGCAGCACGTCGGCGATCTTCGGCAGCAGCAGCACGAACCCGGCGACCAGCGGCGCGACGGCGAGCACGTCGGTGAGGAAGTAGAGCAGCAGCAGGCCGGGTACGGTGACCCAGGTGCCCATGCCCAGTGACCCGCTCGCGAAGGCCAGCATGCCGCCGCGGGGAAGCCGCGCCGCCTCGTCCATACCCTCTCCTCGCTCTTTCGCGGGTGTAATCCAACGTTTGCTGGATAGTAGGGCACGATGGAGCGCATGACTACACCCCGACGGGGACCGGGCCGCCCCCGGCGCGCGGACCAGCGCGCCACCCCCGACGTGATCATCGAGGCGGCGGCGGGCCTGTTCGCGCGGCGCGGCTTCGACGCCGTCGGCATGCGCGAGGTCGCGGCGGCCTGCGGCGTGGACGTCGCCACCGTGCACCACCACGTCGGCACCAAGGCCGCCCTGTACGAGTGCTGCTTCGCCCGCGTCTTCGCGGCCGAGAGCGAGGCGCTGACCAGGGCCGTCGCCACCGCTCGGGAGGGGCTCGCCGCCGGGCCCGCCCCGGCCATGGCCGCGCTGCACGAACTCGTCGACGTGTTCATCGACTTCCTGGAGGACCGCCCCGAGGTGACCGGCCTGTGGCTGCGCCGCTGGCTGGAGCCGGACCGGCACGCCGAACTCGACCAGCGCTACAGCGAGCCGCTGTACCGGGCCGTCGAGCAGGTGCTGGCCGAGGCCGACGCGGCCGGCGTGCTCAGCGAACCGCAGCCGCACCTGGCCGTGCGCAGCCTGGTCTGGTCCGTGCACGCGCACGTCGTCGGCCTGCTGTCCGGCGCGAACGGGGCCCGCCAGCGCCGCGAGTTCCGCGCCTTCGCCCACCGCTGGCTCGACCGCATGTACCCGCCGCCCGCTTGACGCGGGGGCCTGTCCCGACGCAATATCCAACGGACGTTGGATTTCGGGAGGGTACGCATGACGCCACGGGTCGCCGTGATCGGAGCCGGGCCGGCCGGGCTGGCCACGCTCAAGGCACTGGCCGACCGGGGCGTGCCCGCCGTCGCCTTCGACGCCGCGGCCCAGGTCGGCGGCCTGTGGGTGTACGGCGCGCCGCACTCCTCCGCGTACCGCACGCTGCACCTGAACACCTCGCGGACCCGCACCGAGTTCGCCGACCTGCCCATGCCCGCGGACTGGCCCGACTACCCCGACCACGGCCGCATCGCCGGCTACCTGCACGACTACGCCCAGCGCTTCGGCCTGCAGGAGTCCGTGCAACTGCGGCACACCGTCACCGAGGTCGTCCGCGACGGCGCAGGCTGGCGGGTCACCGCACTCGGCCCCGACGGCACCACCACCGTGCACGTCGAAGCCGTCGTGGTCGCCAACGGGCACAACAGCCGCCCCAAGCTGCCGTCGCCCGCCTACCCGGGCGAGCTGGGCGTCGAACAGCTGCACAGCCACGACTACCGCGGCCCCGAGCAGCTCGCCGGGCGGCGGGTGCTGGTCGTCGGCGGCGGCAACTCGGCCATGGACATCGCCGTCGACGCCTCGTACGTCGCCCCGCGCACCCTGCTGTCGCTGCGCCGCGGCGTCTGGATCGTGCCCAAGCACCTGCTCGGCAAGCCGTCCGACACCCTCAACGGGGCGCTGGCCAAGCGCCTGCCGTGGCGGCTGCGCCAGCGCATCAGCCAGACCATGCTGCGCTTCGCCGTCGGCCGCCCCGCCGCGTACGGCCTGCCCGCCCCGGAGCACGGCTTCCTGCAGGACCACCCGACCCTGTCGGACTCGCTGCTGTCGCGCATCACCCACGGCGAGATCGGCGTACGGCCCGCGATCGCCCGCTTCGACGGCGACCGCGTGCACTTCACCGACGGCACGACCGACGAGATCGACCTGGTCGTCTGGTGCACCGGCTACGACATCGACCTGCCGTTCCTCGACCCGGCGCTGCTCGGCGACGGCGCGGACCGGCTGCCGCTGTTCCGGCACGTGTTCCACCAGCAGGCCCCCGGGCTGATGTTCGTCGGCCTGATGCAGTCCACCGGCTCGGCGCTGCCCGTCGTCGAGGCCCAGGCCCGGCTCGCCGCCGCCCACCTGGCCGGGCAGTACGCGCTGCCCGACGCCGCCGGGCAGGCCGCCGACATCGCCGCCGAGCACCGCGCCGCCCGCGACCGCTGGGGCGAGCGCCGTCCCGCGATGCGCATCGACTTCGACGCCTACCTCACGCTCGCCGCGAAGGAGCTGGTTGACGGCGCGGCCCGCGCCCGCCGCGGCCAGGGCGTCACCTGGACCAGCTCGGCGACCGTCCGTTGAGCACGCCCACCGGCCGCCCGGCCCGCACACCGCAGGAGACCGCTCGATGACCACCCTCAACGGCCGGCGCGTCATCGTCACCGGCGCGAACGGCACCTTCGGCCGCCTGCTGTGCGCGCGGCTGGAGCTGGCCGGAGCCCGCGTCGTCGGCCTCGACCTGCGCGCGGACACGGTCGGCACCTCGCCGGTCATCGCCTGCGACCTGACCGACGGCGCCGCCGTGCCCGGCGCGGTCGCCCAGGCGATCGAGACGCTCGGCGGCCTCGACCTGCTCATCAACAACGCCGGCGTCGGCGGGCCCGCCCCGGCCGAACTGGCACCGGGTGACGCCGCCCGCAGGCAGCTCGACGTGAACCTGATGGCCGCCTGGCACACCACCGCCGCGGCCGTGCCCGCCCTGGAGCGCAGCCGGGGCCGGGTGGTGTTCGTGTCCAGCCGCATGGCGCTGCTGCCGCTGCCGCTGGCCGCCGCGTACGGCGTCAGCAAGCGCGCCCTGGTCGCGTACGCCGACGCGTTGCGGCTGGAGGTCGGCACCCACATCGGCGTCAGCGTCGTCTACCCGAGCATGGTCGCGTCCCCGATCCACGACGCGTCCGCCCAGGCCGGCCTGTCCCTGCAGGGCGTGTCCCGGTACGAGCCGGTGGAGGGCGTGGTGGCCGCGATCCTGCGCGCCGCGACCGCCCGCAAGGCCCCGCGCGACGTGGCCACCACCGGGCGCGGCCGGCTCGAGCTGTTCCTGGCCCGGCACCTGCCCTCGGTGACCGGCGCGATCGTGCGCCGGACCATCGCCAAGCGCGTCGCCGCCGGTGACCTGGACCAGGCCCCGCTGGCCGCGGGCATGCGCCGCCGCGCCGGCCGCGAACCCCGGCGGCGGCCGCGGTGGTGATCGCCGTTTGAGGTCGGAACGTGCGGTCGGACCGCAGCTCCTGTCCTGAAACGACGATCACCGTCGAGGCCGCGCGGCGCGCGTCCGGGCGGGGGCGCGCCGCGCGGCGGTCCGTCACAGGCCCGAGTGCACCGCCGACATCAGCGTGCCCGACGCGGTGTCCCCGGACATCTCCCAGATCATGCCGCCGAGCAGGCCCTTCTGCTTGATCCAGGCGGTCTTCTGGCCGATCGACCAGGGATCGTCGAAGCTCCACCACTGCCCGCCCGCGCCGGTGTAGCAATAGCTGGAGACCGACTGCACGTCGTGGTACACCGTGCACCCGGGCACGCCCGCCAGCAGGTTGGCGTATCCCCTGGTCCCGGCCTCCTCGGCGAACTGCCCCGGGGCCGCGCCGGTCGCGGTCTGCCACTCGCCGTTGACCCCGCCGGCTGCGACGCCCTGCCAGCCGCGCCCGTAGAAGGCCACGCCGACGGTGAGCCGCCGCGGGCTGACCCCGGCGTCGAGGTACGTCTGGATCGCCTTGTCCACGCTGAACTCGAACGCGTACGGGTCCTGCGCGTCGCGGTACAGGTTGGCCTGGTGGCCGGTGCGGTTCGGCTCCCACGAGTTGTCCGAGCCGGAACCGCGGAAGTCGTAGCCCTGCACGTTGGCGAAGTCCATGTAGTTGAAAACGCCGTTCGGCCCGATGTCCCAGCCCGCCGCGATCTTCGCCGGGTCGGCCGGGGTGAACGCGGTGATCAGGTACCGCTTGCCGGTGGTCGCGGTCAGCGCGTCGAGCTGGCGGCGGAACTCGGCGGTCAGCGCCGTGTTGTTGGCCTTGTCCGCCGGACTGACGTGGTTGCCCGGGTGGCCCTCCGCGCCCGGCCACTCCCAGTCGAGGTCGATGCCGTCGAAGATGTTCGCGGCGCTGCCCGGCCCGCCCGCTCCGTTGTACGCCGGCAGGTTGCCCTTGAGGTAGATGTCGATGCAGGACCGCACGAACTTCTCCCGCGCCGCGGGGGTGGCCGCGACGTCGGAGAAGTACTTCGAGTAGGTCCAGCCGCCGATCGAGATGAGCACCTTGAGGTGCGGGTGCTTGGCCTTGAGCTTGCGCAGCTGGTTGAAGTTGCCGCGCAGCGGCTCCCAGCCGGTGTCGGCGACCCCGTCGACGGACTGCGCGGCGGCCATCGGGCGGCCGTAGTCGGCGTCGGCGTCACCGGCGCCCGTACCCTGGTCGGGGTCCTGCGGGTTGGTGGTGGTGCCCCGGGTGACACCCTGCAGGCAGGTCAGGTTGACCGGGTCGATGTTGGCGAAGGCGTAGTTGAGGTGGGTCAGTTTGGCCGCCGCGCCGCTGGTGTCCAGGTTGCGCACGAAGTACTGCCGGCCGTAGATGCCCCACTGCACGAAGTAGCCGACCTTCGCGTAGCTGCCCGCGCCGACGACGTCGTCGGTGGTGACGGTGACGGCGTTCGAGGCGGCGGAGGCGTTGTCATAGGTGTCGCGGGCCTTGACCGTGAAGGTGTACGCGGTCAGCGGCGACAGCCCGCCGACCACCGCGGTCAGGCCGGTGACGCTGGCCCGCAGGGTCGTGCCGGTGTACACGTCATAGCCGGCGATGCCGTTGGCGTCGGTCGCCGCGTTCCAGGCGAGGGTGACCGAGGTGGCGGCCTTCGCGGTCGAGCGCAGGTTGCCGGGCACGGTCGGCGGCGTGGTGTCGTTGGCCGGGTTCAGCGTCGTCGCGCTGACCGGCGCGCTGACGGCGGACAGGTTCCCGCGGGTGTCGCGGGCCCGCACGGTGAAGGTGTACCCGGTGTTCGGGGTCAGGCCCGTGACGGTCGCGGCGGTGGTCGTGCTCGTGGCCACGACCGTGCTGCCGGACAGCACGTCGTAGCCCGCGATCGGGAAGTCCGTCACCGCGCCGGCGGTCCAGGCCAGCGAGACGGTACGCGTCGTGCGGCCGGTGACCGTCACGCCCGTCGGCGTGCCCGGGGCCCGGTCGGGGCTGCCGTCGCACTTGTTGCCGTTGATTCGGCAGTTCAGCGGGGCCGCGCCGGAGCCGTAGGCGATGAACCAGGGGCTGTAGGGCTCGGTGCTCGCCCCGGCGGCGACCGTGCCGTTGTAGTGCGCGTTGACGACGGTGACGTGGCTGCCGGACTGGGTGGCCGTGCCGTTGTAGAAGTTGCTCATGGTCACGCCGGCCGGTAGGTCGAACTCCAGGGTCCAGCCGGTGATCGCGGCGCGGTCAATGCCATACTTGCATCTGTCTATGTGCCTGCCTGTCTGAGCTTGCCGTCCAGCCGCGGCCGCGCCGTTCCCTCGACCTCGGTGCAGATGCCGAAGACGCGAGCCTGACCGGTCCAGCCGTTGACCCGCCCCCGGTTGTTGCTGATCTGCACCCGCCCGGCTGCCGCGTCCACGGCCGACACCAGGTGCAGGTAGACCGTGCCCGCGACACGGGCCAGCACGATGTCGCCGACCTGGACCGCGCCCGGGTCCACGGGCGCGACGGTCACCAGGTCGCGGCTGCGGATCAGCGGAACCATCGAGTTGCCGGTGGGCCGGAACCGCACGGTCGCCCCGGCGGCAACCCGCGTGGCGACGCTGTCGAGCATTCCCATGGGACACAGGATGCCCGGACGCGCCCAGGCCGGGCCAACGATATAGCGCATGGCGGCGGCAGCCATCCCAGGACATCGAAACATGTGGACGGCGCGGCTGGAGGCCGGCGCGGCCCGCGCCTACGGTGACGCCACCCCTGTCCCCGGAAGGAGTCGGCATGTCACCACGTGTCCGCGCCGGCGTCGCGGTCGTCGCCGCGCTGCTGGTCGTTTTCGGATCCGCCGCGCCCGCCGCCGCCGCGACGCCCTACACCCTGCCGCCCGTCGCCGGCACTTTGAAGACCTACAACATCTCCAGCGTGTACGTCGCCGGCGTCTCCTCCGGCGGCTACATGGCGACCCAGCTGCACGTGGCCTACTCGGGCCGGATCAAGGGCGCGGCCGTGTTCGCCGCCGGGCCCTACTACTGCGCGCAGTACAACGCGAGCCGGGCGCTCTACGCGTGCGGCGACAATCTGTGGTCGACGCAGCTGAGCAGCCTGCAGTCGTACACCTCGCTGTGGTCGGGCTACGGCTGGATCGACCCGCCGTCACAGCTGTCCGGCGACCCGGTGTACGTCTACCACGGCAGCAACGACACCACCGTGAAGAAGTCGGTCACCGACGACCTCGTGCGGTACTACCAGCACTTCGGCTCAAGCGTGTCCTACAACTCGGCCAGCTCGGCCGGGCACGCCTGGGTCACGCCGTACGGCACGGGAGGCTGCACGACCACCGCGTCGCCGTACCTCAACGACTGCGGCACCGACCCGCAGAACGCCATGTTCGCCAAGCTGTACGGCGCGGTGAACGCCCGCAACACCGGCCCGCTCACCGGCTCGCTGATCCGCTTCGACCAGAACACGTTCGCGGTCAACGGGTTCGCGGCCGGGCTGAGCATGGGCGGCAGCGGCTTCGCGTACGTGCCGAGCAGCTGCGCGGCCGGTCAGAGCTGCCGCCTGCTGGTCGCGCTGCACGGCTGCGCCCAGGGCTACGACGCGGTCGGCACCGCCTTCGTCGACCGCGCCAACCTGAACCAGTACGCCGACACCAACAACACCGTCGTCCTCTACCCCCAGGCCACCGCCTCCGCCGTCAACCCGTACGGCTGCTGGGACTGGTGGGGCTACCTCGGCTACACCAACTACCCCATCAAAGGCGGCCTCCAACTCGAAACCCTCATGAACATGATCCGCCGCCTCGACGGCTGACCCGCTCCTCCCCCCGTTCCGCAACTCTTAAAAAGTCGCGGCCTCGA